>CAZUPR010000067.1:2873-4260 GCA_964622305.1 uncultured Eubacteriales bacterium | reverse complement strand
TCTTGACAAATCACTTAAACACCTGTATTATGCAGATTATTATACATTGCATTGAATAAATATTCAGAGGTGTTTTTAGTGACTTCTACTCTTACTATTAGAAAAGCTGGTTTGGCTGATGCCCCGGCGATAAGAAAAATTTTCAACCAGGGCATAGAAGATGGACATGCTACTTTGGAAACAAGGGAGCAAAGCCTGGAAGATATTAATAAGTGGATGATTGACCGTGACCCAAGATATATGATTCTTCTTGCCGAAGATGAGAATGGGGAAGTAGCGGGCTATCTTTCTTTGAATAAATTTAACTTTAAGAGTGCCTATGGCGGAGTAGCGGATCTTTCAATATATATTGAGAGGGACCATAGGGGCAAGGGAATCGGCCAGCTCCTTCTTGAAAAAGCAGCCCAGGAGGCAAAGAAAGAAGGCTTTTACAAGTTGATTCTTAATGTTCTCAGTTGTAATCAGGGAGCCTTTAATTTTTACAAGAAGATGGGCTATAGTCAGGCGGGCGTCTATAAAAACCAGGGTATTTTAAATGGCCAATGGGTGGATGCAGTAATAATGGAGCTCCATCTTGAAGATAATATGTAAAAAGATCCCGGCCACTGCTTCTTAGGCAGAGAGACCGGGATTCTTAGTCTTATTCTTTAATAAAATCCTTTTCAAATTCATTTACACAATCATGTAAAAGGGTGGAGAAATAGGTTAATACAGGACCTCCGCCCATGCTCACAGCAACCAGACCAGCTTCCAAAATTTCCTCCCTGCTGGCCCCTGCCTTAAAGCATTCATAAACATGAATAGCTACACAATACTCACATCTGATATGCAGGCCAATGGCTACAGAAATAAGCTCTTTTTCTCTGACGGTCAGGGCTCCCTCACTGTTAAGGGCCTGGCTCTGGTTTATTATTGCTCTGGCAGTATCCCTGTTATCCTTCATAAAATCTTTAAAACCGCCCCTATATTCTTGCAAAATTTCCCTTGGGTTTCTTTTTGACATATTTTTACCTCCTAGTATTATTAAAGAAATTTATACCCATAAAAGCAGGAGGGTAAAAAAAGAAGAAATTCTTTCTCTTGCCAGGCTTTTTGCCTTATAATATAAATAAAATACAATTAAGAGCTGGGAAGGATGTATAAACTTGAGTTTTTTTCAGGGTCAAATGGATATAATTGCGGCCACAGCCTTTGGTTTGGAAGCAATTTGTAAAAGAGAAATGCAAAATCTTGGTTATAAAGATTTGCAGGTTGAAAATGGCAGGATTATAACCCAGGGAACTTTTGCCGATGTAGTCCGCCTCAGTCTCTGGTTAAGAACAGCCGACAGGATTTGGATAAGGATTGCAAAATTTAGGGCGGAGACCTTTACCGAGCTTTTTGACAA
>CAZUPR010000067.1:0-2773 GCA_964622305.1 uncultured Eubacteriales bacterium | reverse complement strand
TACTGGAATAAGGAAAGAATATTATTAGACCCTATGTGTGGCTCAGGAACTATACCTATTGAAGCTGCCTTAATAGCCAGAAATATTGCTCCGGGGCTTAACCGTTCCTTTACAGCTGAGGGCTGGACAAATAGTGAGCAAGGTCTCTGGAAGCAGGAGAGAATAAGGGCTAAGGGGCTTATCGATTATAATTTTGATTTAAAGATATATGGCTATGATTATGATGGAGAACTTCTGGAAGCAGCCAGGACCAATGCTGATGATGCTGGTGTCCTGGAAGATTTGGTTTTTGAAAAAAAGGATTTTTTAAAGCTTGGTCCAAAACTTCCCTGGGATTATGGGGTCATGATAACCAATCCTCCCTATGGAGAAAGGATAGACCAGCATGATGAAGCTATTCAGATTTACAGAAAATTTGGCCAGCTTATGGAGGCAAATCCTACCTGGTCTGCCTACCTTTTGACTTCCAATGAGGACTTTGAGGGAGCTGCTGGCCGTAAGAGTGACCGGAAGAGAAAACTGTTTAATGGGAATATCAAGGTAGATTATTATCAATTTTATGGCCCAAGACCACCCAAAGAATAAAGAATAAAGAATAAAGAATAAAGAATTAGGAAAAGAGGAAAATATATGTCCCGATCTTCTGTTAAAAAAGTTGCAGCAATACATGACCTGTCAGGTTTTGGCAGGACATCCTTGACAGTGGTGATGCCCATTCTGTCAACAATGAGCCACCAGGTTTGTCCCATGCCCACAGCACTTCTTTCCACCCATACAGGTGGTTTTACGGGCTACAGTTTTATTGATTTAACAGATTCCATGCAATCCTTCGCAGATCACTGGAAGAGCCTGGGTTTAGATTTTGATGCAATTTACTCAGGATTTTTAGGATCACCCAAGCAAATAGATATCATTTCTAATTTTATTGATGATATGAAAAAAGATTATACACTTACAGTGGTCGACCCTGTTTTGGGAGATAATGGTAAGCTTTATGATACTATGGGGCCGGACATGATAGTTAAGATGAGGGAACTGGTTAAAAAAGCTGATGTGATTACTCCTAATTTCACTGAAGCTGCCTTTCTTTTAGATGAAGACTATGATTTAAATATAAGCGAAGAAAAGGTTAAAGAGTGGTTGAAGAGACTTTCAGATATGGGGCCGGAGATTGCTATAATTACCAGCGTTCCTCAAAAGGGCGACGATATGACCAGTGTTATTGCTTATAATAGAGAGGATGGCCGTTTCTGGAAGGTAAGCTGCGTATATATCCCTGCTCATTTCCCTGGTACGGGTGATATGTTCGCCAGTGTAATTGTGGGTAGCATGCTTAATGGCGACAGTCTGCCTCTGGCCCTGGACAGGGGAGTTCAATTTATTACAGCAGCTATCAGAGCCAGCTATGGTTTTGTTTACCCTCAAAGAGAAGGGGTTCTTTTAGAAAAAGTTTTGGAATATTTGAAACAACCTGTTTTTAACAGCAGCTACGAACTAATATAAAAAGACAGAAGGAGGTGGACTTTCCAATGTCTGAAGAAGAAAAATTTATTGAACTCGGTGATGGGCAGACAGTCGAAATTGAAGAAGGCAGTATTATAGAAGGAGCCTTTACTGGTAAGGGTAAAATTATTTTCCGAAAAAAAGACAGAATCAGTAAAATCATGGAAGGCAACTTTGTTGACGGAAAACTTCAGGGTAAAGGAAAAACTATTTTTATTAATGAAGCTGGCGATCAGCGAGTTTATGAGGGCCTTTTTAAGGACGGGAAACTGGTTACAGAGAAAAAAGTTCAGCTTCCTGAGCCTGATAAAAATGAGAAAATTATTGGTAATGTCTTCTCTGGAATAGGCGCCATAGAAAATAAAATGAAAAAGAATGCCTTTGTCCGTTATGAGGGCGAATTTATGGACAAAAAACTCAATGGGCATGGCAAAATGATTATGAGAAACAGCAAGGGCCAGGTCAAAGAAAGAAGCGGAAAATTTGTTGATAATAAGTTGCATGGATCTGGCAAGCTGGTAATTGAAAATAATGTAGGAAAAAAGTTTGGCTTTGAAGGGAATTTCGATTATAATGTACCTTCAGGGGAAGGCAAGCTTTTTGTGGAAAAGCCATCAGGCCTCTACCTTGAACAAGAAGGTCGCTTTGAAGGCGACAGATTTATCAGTAAATAACTCAGAATGGTGGGTGAATAATGCCAGAAATATTAGAAGAAGAATACCTGGAGCTTGTGGGAGATATTTTAGAGAATGAAGAATTCCAAAGCTTGCAGAATTATCACCATCACAATTCATCTATTTATATTCATTCTTTAAGGGTTTCCTACAAGGCCTGGAAGGCAGCAAAAAGTTTAAACTTTGATCAAAAGGCTGTAGCAAGGGCAGGACTCCTTCACGACTTTTTTACTTATGACTGGAGAGAGTATAAAAGTAAAAAGGAAAATAAAAATCATGGCCTGGAGCATCCAAAAACGGCCCTGAAAAATGCTTTGAAGTATTTTGAACTCAATAAAAAAGAAGAAGATATAATTTTAAAACACATGTGGCCCAAGGTTTATGGGATGCCAAGATTTAAGGAATCATTTTTGGTTTCTATGATAGACAAATACTGCGCCTCAGCAGAATTTTATAGTGCCTATAAGCTTTTGTTGCAGAGAAAAATAAAATTTTTTGTTCAAACTTCTTGAATTTAAACCCTGTTTTTGATAGTAAAGCTATCAAAGATAGGGTATTATTTTTTTAAGGAGGGATTATCATGAAAAGTGCCCCTT
>CAZUPR010000066.1:0-4551 GCA_964622305.1 uncultured Eubacteriales bacterium | reverse complement strand
TTAGCTGCTTGTGGGCCTTTTTCGCCTTGCACTATATCGAATTGAACGTCTTGACCGTCCTCAAGAGTTTTAAATCCATCAGTTTGAATTGCTGAGAAGTGTACGAATACATCCTCGCCGCCTTCTACTTCAATGAAGCCAAAACCTTTCTCTGAGTTAAACCATTTTACTTTACCTTGCATCATGTTAAAAAACCATCCTTTAAATAATCTAATAAAAGCCTAAACTTCTACAAGGGTGATTATAACACATCGGCCAGAAAAAGGGAAACTATTTTATTTTAAATAGCCATTCTATTTTTCTATTTTAAAATTCAGGCTCAATCAGGCCGTATTGGCCGTCATTTCTTCTGTAAATAACATTAACATCATCAGTTTCAGCATTTAAAAATACAAAGAAGCTATGGCCCAGAAGTCCCATTTGTAAAATTGCCTCCTCATTACTCATAGGCTTAATGGGGAAACTTTTTGTTTTAACAATCTTTGGCAGATCTTCCTCAAATTCCTGCATTTCAGCCAGAGGAACGAACTCATCCTTGGGATCAATTTGTTTGCCCTTACGGTTGATACGAGTTTTATACTTTCTAATCTGTCTTTCCAGCTTATCAACTACATTGTCGATAGTTGTGTACATATCGCGAGTTTTGTCTTCACCTTTCAGTACCAAGCCAGAAATTAAAATCACTACGTCTATTTTATGCAAGTCCTTCTCCACAGACATGGTGGCGTTGACATCAAAATCCTTTTCAAAATATTTTTCCAGTTTTTGGAATCTTTTTTCTGCATACTCTCTAATGCCATCAGTTATCTGAACATTTTTTCCTTTTAAGTGTACATTCATAATGTATTCCTCCTTCTTATCTTGTGCTTGTTTAATTATACCCGTCAGTTAAAATGTTAAAACTAGTCAAAAAGAAAAATTTCCCTTTGATTGCAAACCCGAAATGAATATGTTATGATTCAAACATTAAGAGAATTTCATATATTGCATAATCTAGGGTGCCTCTTTCTAGAGGAGAATAGGGAAGTCCGGTATGAGCCGGCGCGGGCCCACCACTGTATGCGGAGACGAAACCTGAACAGCCACTGGAGCTTTAAGCTCTGGGAAGGCCAGGTGGAGAATGACACGCAAGCCAGGAGACCTGCCTTAGAGGGTATTTAAACAGCAAGGGGACTTGTGCTGCTTTTAAAAATTTGCAGACTTAAAAATGGGAAGGTCTTGCGGATAATATATCCGGAGGCCTTTATTTTTTTTGAAGGGGGATACAAGGTGAAAAAGCCAAAGAATATTGAGGAGCTTGAAAAATGGCGTCAGCTTTGGAGTAAAGAAAATCTTGATTTTAAAGCTTGTGCAGATTTCTGGGATGGGCGGGCTTCATCTTTCAATCAGGGAAACCAGGAAGCTGGCAAGGCAAAAAAGGTCCAGATTTTTATTGAAGATCTTAGAAAAAGAGGGATTATCTTTAAGGAAGCCAGTGTTTTAGACATAGGTTGCGGACCAGGGACTCACGCAGTTCCTCTTGCAGCTATTTCCAAGGAAGTGATTGCTGCCGATATTTCTGAAAACATGCTGGCCTGCGCCAATGAGAGGGCAGATCAATTGGGCTATGGCAATCTAATGGCTAAGAAAATAAACTGGGCCGAGGTTAATTTAGACACCATGGGCTGGATGAGGTATTTCGATTTAGTTATAGCCTCTATGTCTCCGGCAATCAATAACTTCAATACCCTGGAAAAAATGTGCCAGGCCTCAAAGGGCTGGTGCTACATGACTGCCTGGGTAAAAAGAAGCTCTTTGATAGAAGATGCCCTTACAGATTTACTTTTCCCCGACCGTAAAAAATCAGCTTATGGTGGCGATAAAATCTACTATGCTTTTAATATCCTTTGGAACATGGGTTACTGCCCGGAGCTTTCATATAATGAAAGAAATTGGGAAATTTCATTCACCTTAGATGAAGCAAAAGATAGCTTTACCAAGAAAATTATGGTAGGTAATCAACTTGATCCAGAACAAAAAAAGGCTATCCATGAATATTTAGAAAGTGTCGCTCAAGATGGCATCATCATCGAAAAATCGCAGGCAATAACTGGAGCTATGCTCTGGCAAGTATAAAAACATAATAAAAACAAAAAAAGAAAAGGAAGGAAGAAAAAAATGCAAAAGAAAAAAATGATTCAAACCGGCTTGGTCCTTTTAATGGTCCTGGCCCTGGTCTTCTCCCTGACAGGCTGCGGTGATAAAGCAGGGAAATCTCTTAAAGAGGGTACATATACTGTAACTGTTGACGCCTACAAAGGCACTTTTGATGTAACAACTGTAATTGATAAGGATGGAAAAATAACTGACATTAAAATTGGCGACCACAATGAAACAAAAGACATAGGCACCCTGTCAATAGACAAAATTCCCGGGCTAATTATTGCTAAACAAGGCCTGGATATAGATGGTATTTCAGGCGCAACTGTAACAACTGACGCCATCATAAAGGCAGTAGCTAAGGCTATTGAAGAAGCTGGTGGCGATCCAAAAGCCATGGGCTGGAATCCTCCGTCAGAAGGACAAGGCAAAGACTATGTTCTTCCAGCAATTAACAAAGACAAAATGCCTGAAAAAGCAGAAAAAACAGGCTCAGTAACAATTAAAGATTCCAAGGGCAGAAACGTAGAAATTCCTACTCCAGTTTCTACTTATGCAATCAGCACCATGGATGTTATTGATTACATAGTTCCTATTAAAGGGGCCGATGCCTTCAATATGCTGGTTGGTTCAGGCCAGGATGGCGGGCACGGACTTAACAAATATGCAGAATTATACACACCTGTCGTAGGTAACTATATGGAACACGCAGGACAAATTTCAGACCACAACGCACCTTTTGATTTGGAAATGATTCTTTCCATGCACCCAGAAGTTATCATTGTTAACTCAGCAATGTCTGCTCACAGATATGCTCTGGAAGTTGAAGATACACTGGAAAGCGTAGGGATTAAAATTGTTCTTATTGACGTACCTGGTAAAAATCTGGAAACTTCCGTACAAGATACTATGAAAATTTTAGGTCAAATCTTCCAGGAAGAAGAAAAGGCTGCTGAAGTTTCTGACTTTATCGATCAACAGATTAACCTGATTAAATCTAAGAACCTGGATAAAAAAGAAAATATTCCAACTGTTTATTATGAAAAATCAGGCTATTCAGAAGTTTATGGTTCTACTGCAAGCAGTAAGAGTGGCTGGGGATTACCTATAAAAATAGCCGGTGCAGTTAATATCGCCGATAAAGTTCTTTTAGACAGTGCCGCTTCAGGCGGAGCCAGCAATACACTTGACCCAGAATACGTTCTGGAAGAAAACCCAGATTTCATTTTCCTTAGCGGTATCAATGACGGCTGGTTAGACATTCTAAGTGGCAAAGATGCCCCAAGCTTTGACATTCTTAAGAGAAATGGCTGGGCTAACCTGGATGCAGTTAAAAATGGTAATGTCTATGAATTTGCCCACTCAACAGGCAGATCTATCTTTGCTTTCTACCCAACAATGAAAATGGCTCAAATTTTATATCCAGAAGATTTTGCTGATGTTAATGTTGAAGCTCTTTTAGATGAATTCTTTGATAAATTTATGCTTCTTGAACCAAACATCACAACCTGGTATGTGAAAGCTGATAGCTCAAATGTTGGAAAGTAGCGACATTCAAAATAGCAGAAAGTTATACAGTAAATTAATAAGAAGCAGAATTGTTATATCCCTGGCTTTTTTAACAGCCTTAATCGTCTTATTCCTCCTCAATGTTTCTACAGGCTCCTCAGCAATTCCTATAAAGGCTATCGTAGAGGCCATTATCTGGAATGAAGGAGCCGGAAACACCCCCCTGATAGTAAGGGAGATTCGCCTGCCTATGGCCATTATGGCTATGGCAGTCGGAGCTGCCCTTGGAATTGGCGGCTGCGAGATTCAGACCATATTAAGGAACCCAATAGCCAGCCCTTTTACTCTGGGAATTTCAGCTGCAGCCTCTTTTGGCGCAGCCATGGGACTCATCCTAAATGCCAGCATTTTTAAGGTTTCTGAAACTTTAGTGGTAACCCTAAATGCCTTCATTTTTGCCCTTTTAGTGGCAGGCGCAATCTACTTGTTTTCCCTGCAGAGGCAGATTGGAAAGACAGCTATCATTCTTTTTGGTATAGCCCTCAACTTCCTTTTTAATGCCCTGACAATGATTCTTCAGTACATAGCCAATGAAGACCAGCTCCAGAGCTTGATCTTCTGGAACTTTGGCAGTCTCTTAAAAACTACCTGGAGTAAACTGTATATAGTTTTAATTGTTCTGACAGTATGTTTTCTTATTTTATTTAAGAATGCCTGGAAGCTTACAGCTATGACTTTGGACGATGCCAAGGCCAAGTCAATAGGCGTTGATACTGGTAAAGTAAGAAGGCTTGCTATACTAATTTCTTCTCTTCTTTCCGCTGTGGCAGTAAGCTTTGTGGGGACGATAGGTTTTGTCGGCCTTATCGCCCCCCATATTGCCCGGCAACTGGTAGGAGAAGA
>CAZUPR010000065.1:3599-4785 GCA_964622305.1 uncultured Eubacteriales bacterium | reverse complement strand
TCACCTGAGCATTAGGCCAAGACCGGCTTCCCTTGATTTTAAAGCGCCAATCCTGGAGAAGGAGCAAGATTTTTTCTTCTTCAGCGGCAGAAAGCTGGCTGGCTGGTTTTCTAGCATCATCAATACCGGCCTCTAAAAGGATGACTGGAATCAGGCGCTTATTTATCAGGCCCACCAGAGCCTGCTCTGCAGACTTTTTACCACCAGCCCTGAAGCGTTTCTTAAGCTGGGCTGCCAGATCCTCCTTGCTCAGGGAGTCAATTATTTTCACCCTGATGGTGGCATCTTTTTCCTCCTGGAGGAGCTGGCCTGCCATCCTGCTTAGCTGCAAAATTGGAGGGCCGGAGATGCCGTAGCTGGTAAAAAGAATATCTCCCTGGTCAGTAAAAAGCAGCTTCTCATCCGAAAGAAGCTGGGCCTGTCCAGGAAATTTTACCCCCTCCAGCCTTTTAAAATAAGGTCCTTCAAGCATAAGCTGAACCAAAGCCGGAAAAAGCTCAGTTAACTGATGTCCAAAAGAAGTGGCCAAATCATAGCCATTGCCATCGGAACCACTGGCGGGCATGGCCTTTCCCCCGGTTGTTATAATCAAAGATTGTCCAGTGAAGCTTCTTCCATCTTCTGCTTCAAGAACGAAATCCTCTTTTCTTTTCCAGGCTTTTTTTATAAAAGCATCAGTAACTATGTCAATTTTTAGATTTTCCAGCTCATACAGAAGGACATCAAGGACACTGGAGGCTTGATCGGACATGGGAAAAACCTTGCCGCCTGCTTCAACCTTGTGGGCAATGCCAAGCTCTTCAAAAAAATCTATAGTCTCCCAGACTGAAAAATTGCCCAAGGCTGACCAGGCAAATTTTGGGTTTTCTCCACTAAAATGACTGATGTCAGTTTCCGTATTGCTATAATTGCAGCGGCCATTTCCAGTTGCCAAAATCTTTTTTCCCAGGCGGTTATTGCGCTCAAAGAGGCTGACTCTGGCACCAGCTCTGGCAGCAGAAATAGCAGCCATCATTCCAGCAGCCCCACCACCAACAATTAAAACTTTTTTAGGCACAGCCATCCCCACCTTCATCACTTATATTTTTTCCTGACCTTCCTTTTAAATATCTATCTCTAAAAGAATTGGTGTGTGATCCTGGCGTGGGCCGGAGTCAATCATTTCCGAACGGACTACCTTGTCGGC
>CAZUPR010000065.1:0-3589 GCA_964622305.1 uncultured Eubacteriales bacterium | reverse complement strand
GCCATCATCCCAGCAGCCCCACCACCAACAATTAAAACTTTTTTCCCTTCTTTTACATCGAATTTTTTTGTCAAAGGTTTTCACTCCATATTAATTTTGCCCTGTTCTACTGGAACCAATGTAAAATTTATTCTACTATTCCACATTGAATAGCCTTCTTATCCAATCTCCAATATTACTTAGACCCTCAGTAGGTGTAATAAAATTCATACTTTTAAGAACATCAGTTATAGTGATAGTCTTCAGATTTTTTTCTAACTTGTAAACTTCAGATAGTAATTTCTGGAGGAAATTATTAAAATCCTCCTGCTCCAGCAATATATTCAAACATAAAGTTAAGGCAAATACAGATGAATTTATGTTTCCCATATTTAGGTAACCTTTATAGTTCACAAGATAAGGCCTGCCTTTTGAGTCCTTTTTCTGATACTCATAAAACCTTTCATCATGGGCAAGAATATTTCTATAAACGCCTATCATTTTTAAATATGTATTTAAATCACCGTGTAAAACAGTAGTGTTTATACTTAATTCTTTGGAAACATTTACCCTATCTTTTACTTTCATATAGGAATAAAATTTGCTTATATCTCCAAAAGTCATTGAATTTACTAAAACCCATAAAGGAACATATTTATGCTCTTCACGGTAGTGCTTTATATAAGGCTGCACATTATCCTGTCTCCAAATAAGCCTCATCAATTTAGAAATTAAATCATTAATCTCAGCATTTTCATAGCCATTAGCATCCTCAAAATTGTTTCTATTTAAATATATTTTATCTTCATAACCATATTCCTTAGAAAAACTATAAGCTATTGCTGACTTTATCATACCTTCAATTTTAAGGACTTCTTCCAGGTATATATTCCTAATATTTCTATCAAATTTATATAGTGAGTATATTTCTAAAAGGGAACTTCCTTCAATAAATTTTTCATCTCCTGCACCTACTTTTAAAAAAGGTTTTTTATAACCATTTATTAAATTATAATAATTTGTCTTTCTAAGGATCTCCAAACTTTGATCCTCCGGCTTAATTACCAATCCTCTACTCTCTAAAATCATTAATTGTTCTTCATATGTCTTAAATTCTTTTTTTACAGTAGTCAATCCTTCACCCCTAACATTAAGAAAAAGCTAATTATTTTAAGCTTTTATTGCATTTTCCTAAACTTTTATTGCATAATATAAAAGAGTAGTATATAATGATTCTAGCAGATTGACCTTGTGTTCCGCGTGAACCAAGGCTTTTTTTTGTCGATTTTTTTGTCAAAGGTTTTCACTCCATATTAATTTTGCCCTCAATATCATACCTCTTCCTCTTCAACACCCAATGACTTCTTAAATAATTTAATCAAAATTTCCTTGTGCTTTTCCGTATCCGCTGTTTTTAAATTAATCCTGTATGTTCTATTACGTGGAAAATAATCCAGTAAATCCAGTCCACTATTTTCTATAAATTCTTCAATTTCCTGACTTTTCTGCAATCTTACTTCCAAGCGGGTTATTTTTTTCTGGGGCTTAAAGCTAACAAAATTATCTGCCACACCTTTTCGGCTAAGACCAATGTAAAACTTATTGTATTTTAACTCATAATCTGGATTGATCTCACGAATCAACTTTAGGACCTCATCCACAATTGCAACAGTTTTTGGAGTTCCTCTATCAAGCCAATAATTACGATCAGTAGCCTCTTTTACTTCATCATCATCAACTAGACCAAATTGAACTTCATCTAATATTTTATTGAAAACAACAAAATATTTACCATCGTATTCATAGGCAGTCACTTTTAAAGCAATAAGAGGAATTGTACCGTTAAAGAGGCTAATAACATTAAGAAACCTGGATGTTATTTCTTCGGCAACAATAACGGCACAGTGCTCATATTGAGGATATCTTTTTCTCTCAACATCCCAATACTCGATGGTTCTGATGATGTGAGATTCATCGGTTTTACCCAATTGGATTTCAACCTCATATCTTTTTAAAGATTCAAGGTCTTGTAAAAGGACATCCAATCTTCCACCAGAAGGTTGAATCCTTTCTTTATCTTTCACCACTAAATCACCAAGACCTAAAATTTCTGGTTTGTTTACAATGATTTCCTGTAACCATGTTTCATTTAAATAATGATGGTTTTTTAACGAAATTTCCTTTGGTTGTATTAAATCAAATCTATCATTCATTTTAAAACCTCCCATAAATTATTCTACACACCAAAATATCCCAGCCACTTCCAGTAAGGTACAGCCACTAGCATAACTATAAGGCTGGAAATAAAGTAAACCATAGCATAACGGGCAAGATGACCAGCACTCCAGCCCTGACCCTGCATATTGGCTTCTGCTGCCAGAACAAAAATATTTTGATAATTAAGAAAGAAGGCATTGAGGGGAATGCACAAGAGTGGTATCCAGACCAAAGGGCTTATCCCATAAATCTCTGCAATCTGAGGGAGAATGGCCACTACAATAGCCTTGGTTGGTACAAAAACTGCCACATCCACAAAGCGCCAGACAAAAAGAATTATTAAAAGCGAATAAACAAAAATCCAGGGGTTTCCTGTCAAGGGGCGGATGACCTCCACCAAAAATGATGATAATAGCTGTGAAATCCCGGAGAATTGAAAAATAGGGCCAAAACTCATTGCTGTTCCGGCAAAAATAACCAGGTCCCAGTTTATGCCCGTGCTGACTTCTGGGGCTTTTATCAGGCCGGCCAGGGCCAGGATAAAGACAGCAAAAAGGCAGACGGCCGCATCGGCAATACCATGCCAGGAACTTGTGGCAAAGGTTATAAAGGCAAAAATAAGCACGGCAGCTGTTATTTTTTCATCCCTGGTCATAGGGCCAAGTTTTCTGTATTCTTCATCCAAGTCTTCTTTAGCCAGGGTAAGTGGCTCCTTGGGTTTGAGGACTATGTAACCGCCTATGACAGTCAAAATACTGATAAGAAAGATGGGCAAAAAGGCTGCGGTGGCCCAGTCAGCGAAACTTATGGGGTCAAGGGCCGGAGTTGAGGCAAAAAATCCGGAAAGTATAGGGCCTGCAAGGGATCCAGTTAACCAGCCGGTTCCAGGAATTATAGCCATGGACCAGGCTGTTAGTAAAATCAGGGATCTTTCTCGGCTTCCTGCTGATAGCTTGCAAATATCAACAAAATTCAGGGCTACCGGAATTACAATAACAACCCGAACGGCTATTGATGGAGTAAGGACTGACAAGACCAGGCCGATCAGAGCCCAGGCGGTAAGGATACCGGGATAGGTTAGCCTGCCTTTTTTTATGCCAAAGTATGCGATTCTTCTGCCCAAGCCACTTTTTGCCAAGACAAAGCCAAAAAAGAGGGCTGCTATGAGGGTCCAGGCTGCGGGGCTGGAAAAACCGGAAAATACAAGAGCAGGTGGAAGGCCTACCAGTAAGAGAGCGGCCATAAAAAAACTGCTGGTCATTGAAAAAGAGAGGCCCCGGGGTTTGGTAATCCAGAGGGCTATAGTTATGAGAAAGATTAATAGTATGGTTTTTTCCACTTATTGGGGCCTCCTTTTATTTGTTTTATTTTTCTTTTACATATCAATTATAGG
>CAZUPR010000064.1:0-4826 GCA_964622305.1 uncultured Eubacteriales bacterium | reverse complement strand
AAAAAATGTTGACTTTGGCAATATTGGCACTGGCCATTTATGTGGCTTTTGTCTTTATATACAATGATAACTATAAGAGTACAAGGCAAATTATTTTGAGTGAGTATGACGCCAAAATTGCCCTGATTGAAGAGAGTATCTTAAATGAAACCAAGTACTCAGAAGTTGTCAGCAAAATTGCTGAGAAAGAAACTCAGCGGGAGATGGAATATTTTTCCTATGAGATGGTTGACTATTACAAAGAAAATCCTCATGTCCTGACCTGGGACTTGCAGGAAATGAAAACTAGATTTAATGGTCTAGATATATATATCATCAACCAGGACCTGGAAATTATCGCTTCCACTATCGAGAGGGAGGTTGGTCTTTCTTTGGCAAATTACCCAAGCTTTGCCCAAACTCTCAGAAACCGTATGGCATCTGACAAGTTCAGATCGGACTCAATCAACTTTTCTTTCATTGAAAAAGAACTGAAAAAGTTTAGCTATATGCCAACTCCTGACCACAAATATCTCCTGGAGTTTAGCTTGACCATGCAAGAACGTTTTCCGGAGCTAAAAAACCTGGATATTCTTTATCTGACCAACTCCCTCAGAGATAAATATAATTTTGTTGAGCAAATAAAGGTTTACAAATATGATGTCGAGACAGATAAAACTGAAAGTCTTTTTGATAATGTTGACTTCGAAAATAAATTTAATTTTGAAAAAGACCGGAACCTTATGCTTGAGGCTATCGAAAAACTTGAGCCCACCGAGCAAGTTATCGAAAATGAATCGGAAACCTTTTCTGTTAAATATATTCCCTATTATTTAATGAATACTGAGATGAAAATGAACTGGTGGGGGACATACCTTATAGAAATAGTGTATAATTACAAGGATGTAGACGATGCTCTTGCCGAGCAGAAAAGAATTTTCATTCAAAACATAGTCTTGGTTAGCATGCTTTATTTTGGCTTTTTGGGTCTGCTCTTTTATGTGGCCATGCAAAATAAGCAAATGATAAATACCGATAGTCTTACCAAGCTGTCTAATCGCCAGCATTTGGAAGAATACTTGCAAAAAGCCATTCCTGAGGCAAAGAGAAAGAACAAAAAACTTGCCCTTATTTTCTTTGATTTAAATGAATTTAAGAAGGTAAATGACCTTTATGGTCACCGCGTTGGCGATATGGTCCTCAAGGAATCGGCCCGCAGAATAAAAAACTTCTTCCCGGAGTCGGCTCTTGTTTCACGGGTTGGCGGCGATGAGTTTGTCGTTGCCCAGCCAGATTTTGCCAGTAAGGAAGAGATAGATGAGTTTACAAACCAGCTTTCACAAATTTTTGCGCAAGCCTTTGAGCTAGGCGGTTTGGAGCTGGAGATAAAATCCAGTATTGGAGTAAGTTATTATCCTGATCAGGCTTCAGATACTGAAGAATTAATCAGTCTGGCTGATAAGGAGATGTATAAAGCTAAAGTAAAGGGGCGTTAAAATATGAAGGAAAAAATTGTCAGCCTAATTCAAAAAGGCAAATATGGAGACCTAAAAACAGAAGTTACTAACATGAATGAGGCCGACATCGCCCACCTTTTTGAGGAATTAGACCGCCAGCAACTCATGGTAATTTTCCGCATTCTACCCAAGGAAATTGCCTCGCTGGTCTTTACCCACCTTTCAGTGGATTTACAGAGATATGTAATTGAGTCCATTACAGACCGGGAAATTCAACTTATTGTTGATGACCTCTTTCTTGACGATACAGTGGACTTTTTGGAAGAGATGCCAGCTCATATAGTAAAAAAGGTTTTGGCCAACACTGACCAACAAACCAGGCGTATGATTAATCAGTTCCTTCAGTATCCAGAAGAGTCTGCCGGCAGCATCATGACCATTGAATATGTTGACTTAAAAAAAGAAATGACCGTTAAAGAAGCTATTGCCCATATCAAGAAAACCGGGATTGATAAAGAAACTATCGACATTTGTTATGTCATTGATCCAAAGAGAATTCTTGAAGGTATTCTTTCAATCAGAACCCTGATTCTTGCCGATGAAGATGTTTTTATAAAGGACATTATGGAAACCGGGGTTATCAGCGTTAACACCCACGACCCCCAGGAAGAAATTGTCAGCATGTTTAAAAAGTACGACTTCTTCGTAATGCCCGTTGTTGATAATGAAAACAGACTTGTTGGAATTGTGACTATTGACGATATCCTGGACGTTATGGACCAGGAAACTACCGAAGACTTTCAAAGAATGGCGGCTATGCAGCCATCGGAGAAGGAGTATCTTAAAACTAATGCTTTTTCCCTGGCCAAGCACAGGATTCCCTGGCTTTTGGTACTGATGATATCGGCAACTTTTACCGGAATAATTATCCGTAAATATGATGATGCCCTGCAAGCAGTAATGCTCTTGGCGGCCTATATTCCCATGCTTATGGATACAGGCGGTAATGCCGGAACCCAGTCTTCCACGCTGATTATCCGTGGTCTGGTTCTTGGTGAAATTAAGATGAATGATGGCCTGCGTGTTCTCTGGAAAGAGTTTCAGGTTAGTATTTATGTTGGTTTAACTCTGGCAACAATTAACTTTTTCCGGATCCGTTATATCGAGAAAGTGGATACCATGGTGGCAGTTACTGTTTGTTCAACTCTGCTCTTTACTGTTGTAATGGCCAAAATGGTGGGCGGAATCCTGCCACTGATTGCAAATAGAGTTGGTGCTGACCCTGCAATTATGGCCAGTCCTCTTATTACAACTATTGTTGACGCCATGACTCTGATTGTTTATTTCACTACTGCAACCTGGCTCTTGGGAATTTAAGGAGAAATTATGGAAAAAGAAAAATATATGCCCCTTAGAGAACCTCTTTGGGTCAAGGACTATATTTTAATAATATTGGTAAATTTATTTACTTTTTTAGGCTTTCAAATGCTTATGCCTACTCTGCCAGTTTATGCCAGAAATTTGGGTGGCAGTGATGCTACTGCCGGCCTGGTTATAGGCTTCTTTACCCTTTCGGCCCTGGCCATCAGGCCAATTGCTGGTTACTGGCTGGATTTGTACGGAAGGCGCAAGGTTCACATGCTGGGCCTTGCCATTTTTATTTCCTGTATTTTTTCCTATCGTTTTGCAACCTCTTTGGTATTTTTGCTGGCAATCCGTTTTATGCACGGAGTGGGATGGGGCTTTACCTCAACATCGGCATCGACAGTGGCCTCTGATCTGATTCCCCGGGCCAGGATGGGCGAGGGAATGGGCTACTATGGGATGGCAACAACGGTTTCTATGGCTTTGGCTCCTGCTATGGGGCTTTTTATTATTTCTAAGTACAGTTTTACGACACTTTTTAACTTTTCGACGGTTTTAGTGGCCCTGGCAATTTTAATTTCTTTTAATATTTCTTATAAACCACTGGAGCAAAAGATTACCAAGATGCATCTCTACGAAAAGAAGGCCATGCGGCCAGCTGTGGTTATGTTTTTTGTGACCATGACTTACGGAGCTGTAATTGCTTTCTTAGTACTCTATGCTGCAGAAAAGGGAATAGAAAATATAGGGATCTTTTTTACAGTCTATGCACTTTCACTGGCAGTCTTTAGACCTCTTTCCGGCCGTCTGACTGATATAAAAGGCTTTGATTTTGTAGTAATCCCTGGAATTATTTTGGTTGGCCTTGCCATGCTGATCCTTTCAATTGCTTCAAGCCTTACAGGCTTCCTTGTGGCTGCAGTAGTTTATGGGGCGGGTTTCGGTACAGTACAGCCCAGCCTTCAGGCCCTGGCCATTTTACTGGCGCCAGCAGAAAGGCGTGGGATAGCCAATGCTACCTTCTTTTCAGGCTTTGACTTAGGTATTGGCCTGAGCTCAGTTATGTGGGGAGCAATTTCAGGTATCACTGGCTATAGCCTCATGTATGTCCTCTCAGTCATACCAGTAGCTCTGGGACTTTTGACTTACGTGTTAACAGGCAAGAAAAAACAAAGATCTGTATAATTGAAAAAATAAAATGGCCCTTAAATGCCAAGAGGACCGTATTTTTTTGCCCTCTGGTAACAATTGTTCCATATGATTTGTCATGTTTATAATCTACAATAGTGGTGTATATATATGGATAATTGTAAAGACTATAAATTTGTAAAAATATAAACAGCGAGATGCGGATTATGAGACTAGAGAGAAGAAAGCTGCAGGAAAGAGAAAAGAGAAAAATTACGGCCTTATTGGTACTGGTGGCCTTTATATTGACCTTGTTTCCAACGGGAGTATTTGCGGACGGTGGGGGCAAAGATGTGACAGGACTACTAATGACGAATGATTTGCAAAATGGGGTAATAAATTTGACGGTTAAAGAGCCATCAAATACTTTGCCTTTGGAATTCGATTTCGACTTCGTATTCAGAGTTCCAGTTTTTGGAGATATTGAGCAGGGTTATACAAAAGACATAGTTAACCTTGGAGATAAAGCAATATTTCAAATTGCTAGCGGGGATACTTTTACTTTTACACCAGTAGGGCCAGTAGAACTGGAATCTGAAGGGGATAAGGTTGGCGATCTAGTTATTGCTTCTGATGGAACAATGACAATAACCTTTTCTGGGAATGAAAGAATCTTTCCAGAAACTGAGGCTGAGAAAAACAATGCTCGTCATGAAGTTATAATTGCCTTTGGAGGAACATTTAAGTATGAGCCCCTGAATGTGAGCACTGAAGGAGTTACTGAGACAATAACTGTGTTAGGTAAGAATTTTGATATAAGTATTCCACCTGTGCCCATAACTATAGTGGGTGAAAAAAGTGGTGCCCAAGATGGTGAATATATTGACTGGGCAGTCA
>CAZUPR010000063.1:1941-4879 GCA_964622305.1 uncultured Eubacteriales bacterium | reverse complement strand
TTTGGGAACTTTTTCTGTATAATAGCGTCAAATACATTAATGGGGAGGAATCATTTTGCTTACTGAAGATAAATTGATTCACCAGGCCCAAAAAGGCAGCAAGGAGGCCTTTGAGGGGTTAGTTAAGGAATATCAAAATAGAATTTACAGTTTATGTTACAGATATAGCGGCAGCAATGAGGATGCTTTGGATTTAGCCCAGGAGGTTTTTATAAAGGTTTACAGGAATATTGGCTCTTTCGAAGGAAGATCTTCTTTTTCTACCTGGATTCACCAGATTGCAGCCAACACTTGTAAGGATTTCTTGCGAAAAAAGAAAAATGTTTTTGAAGTATCTTTGGATGAGGAGTTTTTAAATGATAAAGAGGAAAGCTTCACGCCAGAGATTTTAAAGGATGATAAAACTCCTGAATTCCATTATGAGGAGCAGGAAAAGCTCTTTCATCTCCAGGAGTCTTTAATCAAACTTAAGCCTGAGTACAGGGTCCTTCTTTTGATGAGGGAATTTGAAGATATGAGTTATGAAGAAATAGCCAAGGAAAGCGGACTTTCAATGGGAACGGTTAAATCCCGCCTTAGCAGGGCCCGGACTGCCTTAAAAGAACTGTATATAAAAGAGAGGGAGGGTAGTCTGGATGAAAATAAATAAGTGCATATTAACTGAAAATCCTCTTTCACCAGAACTTCTATCCTCTTATTTAGATAAGGAATGCAAAGGTGATGAAAGGATCTTGCTTGAGGGACATTTAGCTCAATGTGCAAGCTGCAGCAAAGAAGTAGAGGATATGCGATTTTTTAGTGATTCTCTGCAGGAATTAAAAAATGAAGAACTTGTGGCACCATTAGATTTTTCTCAAAGTGTTATGGCGGCCATTGAGAAAAGTGAACTCAGACAAGAAGAAGCTTTGGCCTCTGGTCAGGAAGAATCTGCCCTGGCAAAGTTTTTCTCTAAACTTTCAAGGCAACCGGTTTTCCCACTGGCTTTAGCTGCCATGCTCATGCTGGTAGTCTATTTGCCAAATCCAAGCTCTTTGCCTGACCAGTTGTCTCAAGAAGAAGGCCTTATGATGGCTCAGGGGAACATGCTTAAAATGGCCGATGCTTCAGACTCAGCAATGGCTCAGGAGGCCCAGCCTTTTATGGCCAGGATGATGGATCCCCAAGGGCTACCGGATGTGGAAGATTTACTGAGGGAAAAAATAGAGGAGCTGGCTGGCAGCTACTTTATAAATGACCGGGGCCAGCTCATAGTGGATTTGCCTGAGGAAAATATTGATCTCCTCCAGGACTTCCTATATGAACATCAGCTCTGGCAGCAGATAATAATCAGACTTAAATAAAGATAAAATAAGCAGGACCTCTTGAAAAAGAGGTCCTTTTTTATGATATGATATCTAAAGAGAAATTGATTGGGAGTGAGTTATTTGGAAAAGGAAAAACTAGTAATAATTGACGGCAACAGCTTGGCTAACAGAGCTTTTTTTGCTCTGCCCAGCCTCTCCAACAGTGAAGGCGTCTTGACCAATGCCGTTTATGGTTTTAATATGCTTATTTTAAAAATTATAAAAACGGAGAATCCAGACTATATAGCAGTCTGCTTTGATAAATCCGGTCCTCTAAAACGCAAGGAAGAATTTGCCGATTACAAGGCCCATCGCAAGCCCATGGCTGAAGAATTGCGGGACCAGATGCCTCTGATAAAGGAGTATCTTGCTGCAATGAATATCTACCAGTGTGAGCTTGAAGGAGTAGAGGCAGATGACCTCATTGGCACCATTACGGTTGAGGCAGAGAAAGAAGACATTGAAAGTGTGATTTTCAGTGCTGACAAAGATTTGCTGCAGCTTATCAGTGATAAAACTCAGGTTTATCTAACAAAAAAAGGCATTGCAGAGCTTGAAACTTTCGGCCTGGAAGAGCTTATGGAAACCTACGGACTTACTCCCGGGCAGATGATAGACCTCAAAGGTCTTATGGGGGATGCTTCTGATAACATTCCTGGAGTTCCCGGTGTTGGCGAAAAAACTGCCCTTAAACTTATGCATGAGTATGGCTCTATGGAGGCGGTTTATGAAAACATTGATCAAATTGCCGGTAAGAAGCTAAATGCCAATTTGAGAGAATTTAAGGACCAGGCCTATATGAGCAAGAGCCTGGCTACAATTGAAAGGGATGTAGATTTTCCCTTTGCTATAGAAGATATGACTTTTAAGGAGCCAGACCTGGAAAAAACTATAGAATTTTACAAACATCTGGAAATAAAACCAGATCAGTTTTTAGAGCTCTTCAATCTGCAGGCTAATATTTTTGCTGATAATGAGGCTAACCAGGAACCAATTTATGAACTTAAACGCGAGGCCGAGTTAAAAAGGATTTTAGAAATATCTCCCTTTGAAGAACTTATTCTTTATCCAGAAATGCGGGATAAGGAACCCATGGAACTTTGTTTTATGATAGAGGGAGTGGCCTATAAGATAAAAACAGAAAGTGAAGATAGGGAGCTCTTTGCACAATTGGGTCCTTATCTGGCTGATCCTGCTATTAAAAAAACTGCCTGGCAGTCAAAGGAAATATACAAGCTCTGTAAAAAATATGGTCTGCTCTTTAATGGACTTGCCTGGGATCCGGAGCTCATGGCCTATCTCTTAAATCCGGAGGAAGCAGAGCTTACCCTTGCCTGGCTGGCTGATAAATATTTAGGCCATAGCCTCAATGTTGATTTGCAGACAGAAAAACTTCTCATAATTAAAAAGCTTGCCAAGCTCATGGCAGAAAAACTTGACGAAGACCAGCTGCTCCTCCTCTTCTCTGGAGTTGAGTTGCCTCTGGCCAAGACCCTGGCTTCAATGGAATATGAAGGAGTTAAGGTAGACAGGGAGGCTCTTAATGAGCTTAGTCAGGAAACTGGGAAAAAGATAAACAGATTAACCAATGAAAT
>CAZUPR010000063.1:0-1841 GCA_964622305.1 uncultured Eubacteriales bacterium | reverse complement strand
TGAGGATTTTAGCCCATGTTTCTGGTGACAGGGTTCTCTTATCAGCCTTTCAAAACCAGGAGGATATCCACAGAAAAACGGCCTCAGAGGTTTTTGGACTTCCTTTGGAAGAAGTTACCAGTGATCAAAGAAGGGCAGCCAAGGCAATTAACTTTGGAATTATCTACGGTCAGACTGATTATGGTCTTTCCAGAGAGCTGGGCATCAGCAGGCAGGAAGCCCAGGAATATATTGACCTTTATTTTGACCGTTATCAGGGTGTTAAAGAGTGGATTGAAAAACAGATCAAAGAGGCCAGACTTAAGGGTTATGTAACCACCCTTTTAGGTAGACGGAGATATCTTAAAGATATTAACTCCAAGAACTATAACCTGCGCAGCTTTGCCGAAAGGGCGGCTGTAAATTCTACCCTACAGGGAACAGCAGCTGATATTATTAAGCTGGCTATGTTAAAAATTCACTCACTTCTTGCGGAAAAAAATTATAAGAGCAAAATGATTATGCAGATTCATGACGAGCTGATTTTTGAGGTACCGCCTCAAGAAACTGCCAGACTAATACCGGAAATAAAGGAGAATATGGAAAACGCTTATCCTCTCTTAGTTCCTCTTATTGTTGATGTAAATGCTGGTTTTAACTTGCACGATATGGAAAAAATTTAAGGAGAAAAAGATGCCAGAATTACCAGAAGTAGAAATTATCAGCCGGGGGCTGCGGGGAAGAGTCAAAGGTAAAACTATTGAGGATACAAGGCTGACCTCAGAAAAACTTTTAAGGGATGCCAAAGGCAAGGTCCTTGATAAAGATCTGCAAGAAAGCTTTTTGGAACTCATTAAGGGGCAAAAAATAGAAAATATTTCCCGGCGGGGCAAGTATATTGTTATAGAACTAGGCACAATCCTTCTTTTGATTCATCTTAGGATGACAGGGAAGTTTTCCTCAGATCCGGCCATGCTGGAAGATAAACACAGTCATTTTGTCTTCTATTTTACAGATGGTAGTTTTCTGATCTTTAATGACGTAAGAAAATTTGCCACCTTTCAGGTAATTTTTGATAAAAAGGAACTGGCCCAGACTTCCTTTGCCAAATTGGGGCCCGAACCTCTGGGAGAGGATTTTACACCTGAATATTTATTTAAAGAGATGGAAACAAGTAACCGGAAGACCAAGTGTTTTTTATTGACCCAGGAAAAAATAGCAGGCATAGGTAATATTTATGCCGATGAAATTCTTTTCCAGGCAGGGGTTGCTCCTAAAAGACCCATCTCCACTCTTAGTAAAACTCAAATAAGAAGGATACATGATGCAACCAGAGAAAAGCTGCAACAAGGCATAGAAAGTGGCGGTGCCAGCATTAAGGACTATGTAAATGATATGGGCGAAAAAGGTTCCTTTCAAAACCTTCTAAAGGTTTATGGAAAAAAAGGTCAGAACTGTACGGCTTGTGACGGACCTTTAGTAAATGAAGCAGTTGGAGGCAGAAGTTCTACCTGGTGCCCCTCTTGTCAAAAAGAAGATGGAGATATGAAAGTTATTGGCTTAACCGGTGGCATAGCCTCAGGTAAAACAACTATTACAAACTATCTGATTTCTAAAGGAATAAAAGTCATTGATGGCGATCTGGTCGCCAGACAAGTGGTAGAAAAAGGATCTGAGGGTCTGGCAGAAATTATTAGCCATTTTGGCCAGGACTATCTTACTGCAGATGGTTCTTTAGACAGGAAAAAGTTAGGGTCACTGGTTTTTAAGAACCCATCAAAACTGGAAGAATTAAATGGAATAATTCATCCTCTGGTTCGCCAGGAATTTATCAAAGAAATTAAGGAAGAGAGGCTGTCTGG
>CAZUPR010000062.1:0-5158 GCA_964622305.1 uncultured Eubacteriales bacterium | reverse complement strand
TCATACCAAAATCTGCCGGCAAACAATTTGACCTGAATCAAAAATTAAAATATTTGATATAATACTTGATATAATATATATGAATTAACAAAGGACGAATGTCGAAAGGA
Organism: uncultured Eubacteriales bacterium; assembly: GCA_964622305.1. GTDB lineage: Bacteria > Bacillota > Peptococcia > Peptococcales > SKKY01 > SKKY01. The sequence continues at coordinate 5,048 of CAZUPR010000062.1, read as the reverse complement.
GTATATATGTACTGTTGTCATCAACATGAGAGCCATTCAGTCTGCCTGGAGAGCGTGCCAATTTTCTCCAGTCTCAGTCATGAAGAAAAAAAAGAAATTGTGGATATTGCCTCTTCCCGGATCTTTAAAAAAGGTGAATCAATATATAGAGCAGGTGATGAAGGCGGAACACTTTTTGTCCTTTATACCGGACAGGCCAAGATTTTTCGTTTAAATGTAAATGGCAAAGAACAAGTTCTCCGCCTTATTGAACCAGGTGAATTTATGGGAGAATTATCTCTTTTTTCCTCCCTGCCTCTTACTGATAATGCGCAGGCACTGGAAGAAACTACCATGTGCGTCCTCGAGGGGAAGCAACTTAAAGAATTGATGGCAAAATATCCCTCAATTGCTTTTAAGGTTATGGATGAGCTTTCACGCAGACTGGAAAAAGCAGAAAACAGAATTGAGGACATTAGCCTGGGTTCAGTAACAATGCGGGTTGCCGGGGCTTTGCTGGAGTTGTCAAAAGGCAAAGCTGAAATTATTTTGCCAATGTCCAAGGGTGACATGGCTTCTCAGTTAGGAATGACTCAGGAAACCTTAAGCCGCAAGCTGGCGTCACTGCAGGAGGAAGAACTGATCATGCTGGAAGGGCAGCGAAAAATTTTTATTAAAGACAGGTCCAAACTGGATGAAATCAGTCTGGGAGATTAAGAAGGCCCTCATAATAAAAAAAGTCAGCACACTAGACTGCTGACTTTTTTTTATTTGCTTGTGAACCATAGAAGATGGCATCTTTGGGACAAACTTGAGCACAATTCGTGCACTGATGACAAAGTGCAGTTTCAATGACAGCTTTCTTGCGCTCTGGAACAACGACTATTGAATCTGATGGACAGACTTTTTCACACAATTTGCATCCGATGCAGGCTTGCTCATCGACAGTTTTTTTAAACTTTGCAAAGCGGCCAAATAACTTTTGGGGTCCACTGAAGGGACAGATCAGATTGTGAAATACCGCAGGCCTGTATCTGAGAGTAATGATAATTGCAAGCACTAGCCAAATAAGTAAAATTGGCAGATTAATTTGCCATATTTTTTTAGACAGGAGCATAAGGGCAATACTGCCCACTAAAGCAAGCCAGGAAAAATATCCATCGCCAAGCCATTTGGGTGTTTTATTAGTTTGAGAATTTAGTTTTTTGGCAATCCAGTATGCGGGCACCATCAGGGTATTCATGGGACAGACATATCCACAGTAAATCCTCCCAAAAATTACTGCGGCTAAAAGGCTTATGGCAAACAGGCCAAGCCAGAGCATCATTTTTCCTTGTGCCAAAAGGAAGGCAAAGAGGCCTAAAAATAGCACCCGAATGATAGTCATCATATAATTATTCATTATAATATTTCCTCCTTGATTTGATATTTTCATATTATACAAATATAATGGGAAAATAGGTGTTACCAATGTCACTGTTTTAAGGAGAAGATTTGTAATGCAAAAATATATTAACTTAATAGAAGGCAGCCCCCTTTTGAGCCACCTGCCCAAAGAAAAAACAAACCTTTGTTTAAAAGATAACAGCTTTCGCATCAAAACTTATGGTAAAAACAGTATCATTCACTTTTCCGGCGAGGTCTGCCTGGGCCTTGATATCATTCTGTCGGGACATGTGGCCGTTGAACGTATTGACGAGGGAGGCAGTCTGATGACAATCGCAGAATTTTTCGACGGTGAGATTTTAGGTGGTAATCTGCTCTTTTCAAAAACCCCATATTATCCTATGACCATCACTGCAAGACAAGCAACCGTAATTGTAGAGATAGATAAAAACCGGCTTTTGGATTTGTTTTCCGGAAATCCGGTCTTTTTAAAGAATTACCTTGAGTTTGTGGCTGACCACACTACAATTCTTGGTGACCGCATCAAGCACTATGTAGGCAAAACAATACGGGAATGTATTTTCTCCTTTTTAGAATATGAACAAAAAAAGCAGGGTTCAAAGACAATCATGCTTCCTCTTACAAAAAAAGCCTGGGCCGAAAGGATTGGTGTTTCCCGCACCTCCCTGTCCAGGGAACTCAACAAAATGGAGCAAGATGGTCTGATACGAAATAACACAAAAACAATTGAAATCCTGCAAACTCGGCCTTAGGCTCTGCCAAAACAAAAAAGGTCAGCTATAAAAGCTGACCTTTGCCTCTTATTAAAAATTTGGTGCGGTGAGCGGGACTTGAACCCGCACGTCCATAAGACACATGCCCCTCAAACATGCCTGTCTGCCAGTTCCAGCACCACCGCAATTAAAACAAGATAAATAATAGCATTTTTTCTGTATAATAACAATAGTCCAGCTTATTTCCATCTTCTTTTCTTAGATTTGCCTTCGCGGTAAGTTTTTTTATCAGAATCCTTGCCACGTGACTGGGTAATTACAATTACTGCACCAATAGAGGCACTGATAAAAAAAGCATTAATCAGGGCGTATGTGTAATTGGGCTGATTGCCTCTGAGCATATCACCCAAAACTCCACCAGAAATTATGGCTACAAAAATCGCCAGCACAATTTTTATTACTCTTGGTTCAATTTTCTTAAGAAACGAAAAATCAAATGATGACTTCATGTTTTATCAGCCTTTCTGTATAGGTTGTCCCTGGGATTCTTCCTCTTTTGGCTATGGGCTGGCCATTAAGCTCTTTAATGTCCATGGTCATATCTATGGCAGAAGCTCCAGAAACAAAACTTCCTACCCCAAACATATCGGCACCAGCATCTTTAAGAAGGCTAATTCTGTCTGGACTCAGGCCGCCAGATACCAGAATTTTAACATGCTTAAAGCCTTTTTGATCCAGTCTGATTCTAATTTCCTGAACCAGGCCTGGGGTTACTCCGCCTCTTTCACTGGGAGTATCCAGCCTTATTCCCTGCAATCTCTCTTGCATTTCAGCTGCAATTCTTAAAGTTTCTTCAGCCTCATCTTTAAAAGTATCTACCAAAACCAAGCGGCTGTCATCCGCTGCCATTATTTTATCATAAGACTGGGCCACCTTTAAAGTATCTCCTGCAATAAGTATAACTGCGTGGGGCAAGGTTCCTTTGGGTTCAAGTCCAGCAAGCTTTGCTCCCAGTATACAGCTTGACCCATCCATGCCTCCAACTATAGCAGACCTTTCCATAACGGGCGCAACTGCCGGGTGAACGTGTCTGGCTCCAAAAATAATAGCTGGCTTATCTCCCGCCGCTATTTTTACTTGTCTGGCTGCTGTAGCCCAGCCGCAAGAACTTGCCAAAACTCCCAGAATAGCTGTTTCATAAATGCCAAAATTCGCATATTTTCCTTTAATGCGCATGATAACTTCTTTAGCCTGAAAAAGATCTCCCTCATTAAGAGACCAAACTTCTACACCAGTTCCTTGTAAGAGATTTAAAGTTTCAGGCAGACCACAAAAGACGCCCTGGCTGCGAGAAAAAATTTCTACTGTTACTTCTGATTCAAGTAATTCTAAATCCTTGAGAATTTCATAGGATTTCACGAAATAAACATCTGTTGTCAGCCCCTGCAAAATTTCTTCATGTTCTGCAGAAAAAAGCTTCCTGTCCGGACTAATCTTATAGTCTTTTATTGCCTGGCTGCTTAAAATTTTATTATCTGCCATTTTTCCTCCTATCCCTTACCTGGGGTAAACTTTCTATCGGGTAATTTTATCTAATTCCATTTCCAGATTTTTTTCCGCAGCATTTACATGGCTGCCTGAAAAAGTTCCCATATCTGTTATGATTCTGGATGCTGTTTGAATAAGTTGCATAGCCATGGAAGCTCCAGTAGCTTCACCCAGTCTCATGTTTAAATTCAACAAGGGTTTAAGTCCTAATAATTCTAACATATATTTGTGCTGAATTTCAGCTGATTGATGCGAAGAAAACATTACTTTTTCTACCCCTGGGGCTATCATTTTAGCTGTCATGGCTGCTGCTGTTGAGATAAAACCATCAACCACAACAGGAACCCTGTATTTTGCACAGGCCATAAAAGAACCAACAGCGCCAGCTATTTCAAAACCACCAAGCTTAGCCAATACTCCAAGGGGATCATTCTTATCAGGCTGATTAATTTCCAGAGCCTTCTTTACAATTTCCATCTTTCTTTGCCAGGTTTCATCATTAATCATAGAGCCTCGGCCTGTAGCCTCTTCAGCTGTAAGGCCTGCAAAGACTGCTAAGAGAGCAGAAGATGAAGTTGTATTGCCAATACCCATCTCGCCGGGAGCAATAATATGAGCTCCCTTTATTATAACCCCTTCTGTCACTTCAAAGCCAGCATATATTGCCTCTCTTGCTTCATCCAAGGTCATAGCCGGACCTTGGGTAAAGTCGTCTGTTCCCATTCTTATTTTTTTATTTATCAAAAGAGGATTTTTGATTTCACCATCTATTCCAATGTCAACAACTGTCACCTGAGCTCCATTGGCTTTAGCCACAACATTGGCCGCCGCATCTCCACGCAAATAGGCCATGGTCATTTGTTTAGTTACATCTGGAGCAAAGGCTGAAACCCCATACTTGGAAAAGCCATGGTCAGCACAAAAAACAATAACTTCCTTCTGGTCAATCCGATACTTGTATTGGCCAGTAATTTCCGCAAGTCTAATAGAAACATCTTCCAGCCTGCCCATACTGCCCCTTGGTTTGATTAAATCATGCTGATAAAGATCCGCCTTGCGCCCAGCTTCAAGGTCATAGGTGAAATCACCAATTTCTTTAATAATTTCCTGTAATTTTTCTTCCATCATAGCCACCACTTTCATTCTATTTTTTAGAAAATAAAAAGGCCCGTGAGCAAACTCACGAACCTTACCATAGTCCGGTGATTCTTGTAATTTCAAGGCAGGTCTTCTGACTTAGCTTCACTGCTCTAACTAACCTTCCCATCAGGATTTATTTTTACCTGACAGTGGTATAATCTAGTTAGAACTCCACCTTACAGCGACGGGATCGTCCCGGATTTGCACCGGAGTTTCCTATTCTCCCCTAGGGGCACCTAAAAATACAGGCCTTTTAAATTC
>CAZUPR010000061.1:2222-5528 GCA_964622305.1 uncultured Eubacteriales bacterium | reverse complement strand
ATCAGGGGACAAGTTAAAAATTCAGTTATTTTCAGGAATGTTAAAATAGACAGGGGCAGCTTGATAGAAAATTGCATTATAGGTGAGAACTCTATTATTGAAGAGGGAGTTCATATGAAAAATATTATTTTGGAGGCCAACTGCCGTATAGGAAAAGGCAGCAGCTTAATCGGCAGCCCTGAAGAACCTATGGTTATAAGCTAGGACATAAAGAGGAGGAAAAAGAGTGAATATTCTACTAGCCTCATCAGAAGCTTTCCCTTATTCAAAAAGTGGTGGCTTGGCCGATGTAATGGGAGCTTTGCCTGCCTGGCTGGGAAGGTCAAAAAATAAGGTAAATTTGGTCTTGCCTTTACATGCCAGCAGCAGGAGGAAGTTTATCCTCAAGATGAAAAAAATGGCGGAATTTGAGGTTCAGATTAATTGGCGCAAGCAATACTGTGGACTTTGGAAAATAGAGGAGAAAAATTTTACAGTAATTTTTGTAGAAAATGACTATTATTTTAACCGTGATAACCTTTACGGTTACTTTGACGATGGCGAAAGGTATATTTTTTTTAGCAAGGCTATAGCAGGTCTTATTCCCTTTTTAGAGGAGAAACCTGATATTGTTCATTGTCACGACTGGCAGACAGCAGCAGCAACGATTTATATAAAGGATATAAAAAAAGTTTTTACCATACATAATTTAAATTACCAGGGTCGTTTTTCCAGGGATGTTTTTGACCAGCTTTTGGATTTGCCCCAGGAATACTTTAACAGTCAGGCCCTGGAATATTATGGCGATCTCAACCTCATGAAGGGGGCTATAGTCTTTGCTGACCATCTTACAACTGTAAGTCCCAACTATAGCAGAGAAATCCGTACAGCTTACTTTGGTGAAGGCCTGCAAGATCTTCTTGAGGCTAATTCTTATAAGTTGACCGGAATTTTAAATGGCCTTGACTATAATGAATACAATCCCTACACGGACCGGGCCCTTTATTATAATTATAAAAGTTCTTTGGAATTAAAAGCTAAGAATAAAGAAAGGTTACAAGAAGAAGTTAAATTAGAAAAAGACAGAACCAAGCCTCTTTTAACTATGGTTAGCAGATTTACCGAGCAAAAGGGCCTGGATTTGCTTCTTTATATAATGAGAAATCTTTTAGAAAGAGAGATCCAGCTTATAGTTCACGGCAATGGTGATAAATATTATGAAGATCAGCTCTCTTCTTTTGCGGCAGATTATCCTCATAATTATCGCCTTTTATTGGGTTTCCAGGAAGACATGGCCAGAAAAATATATGCAGGGGGAGATATCTTCCTTATGCCTTCAAGATTTGAGCCATGTGGACTCAGCCAGATGATAGCCATGCGCTATGGAAATATTCCTCTGGTCAGAGAAGCGGGAGGACTTAAAGATACAGTTTTTCCCTATAATGAGTTTAGCCGGGAAGGAAATGGTTTTTCTTTTGCCAATTATAATGGGGAGGAATTTTTACAGACCATTGACTATAGTTTGGAAATTTTTGCTCAGAAGGAAAGATGGAAGGAACTTTATAAGTCAGCCTTAAAAACCAGGTATTCCTGGGAGAAATCTGCCAGTCAGTATCTGGAAATATATAAAAAACTTTTATCCAGATAAAAGTTTAGGAAAAAAAAGGGTGAGATAATGATTTATCATAATTCACAAGAAAAATTCTACAGGGACCCTTTTGGGGCTCTTGAAGTTAATAGTGACCTGACTATAAGAATAAGAACTGATAAAGGAACGGACAGGGTTACCCTCCATTATTGGACTGAGAGTTTTGGTAATCTTAGCCGGCCTATGGAACTTCTGGAGGATAATGAAAAAGACAGAGTTTTTACCCTGACTTTTAATGTGGGGCCAGATCCCCAATTGCTCTGGTATAATTTTAACCTTGGTCAGGACCAGCTTTTTTATGGAAATAACCAGGAGGGCCTGGGTGGTCTGGGAGAAGTATATGAGAAAGATCCTCTAAGTTATCAGCTGACAATTTACAAGCCCAGTCCAGTGCCGGAATGGTTTAAAGAAAGTATTGTTTATCAGATTTTTCCCGATCGTTTTAATAAAAGCAAGGATCAGAATCTTTCTTTTTGCCGGAAGAAGGATGCTCTTATTCACCTCTCCTGGGAAAATGATCCCTATTATGTAAAGAATGAGAAGGGGCAGGTTGTTCGCTGGGATTTTTTTGCTGGCGACTTAAAGGGGATAGCAGAGAAGATAGACTACTTAAAAGACTTGGGTATAAATTGTCTTTATCTTAACCCTATTTTTGAGGCCCGCAGTAACCATCGTTATGACACTGGAGATTATCATAAGGTAGACCCCATCTTGGGCACTAATGAGTATTTTACAGAACTGATCAAACTTCTTGACGCTGCCGGTATTAAAGTGATTCTGGATGGAGTTTTTAGCCATACAGGAGCTGACAGCATTTATTTTAATAAATATAAAAATTATGACTCTTATGGGGCCTATAATGGCCAGGATTCTATTTACTATAATTGGTATTCTTTTATTAAATATCCGGACAAATATGAGGCCTGGTGGGGGGTTGAAGACCTGCCAGCTGTAAATGAGATGGAGCCAGGTTATCAGGATTTTATTTACAATAATCCTGATGGGGTAGTTCGTTACTGGCTTGACAAGGGGGCAGCCGGCTGGCGCCTGGATGTGGTCGATGAACTGCCTGGTCAGTTTATTAAAAATATCAAGAAGGCCGCCAGAGAAAGCAGAGAAGATGCTGTAATTATTGGGGAAGTCTGGGAGGATGCTTCAAATAAGGTTAGCTATGGCAAGAGCAGGGAGTATCTTCTTGGCGATGAGCTGGACTCTCCAACAAACTATCCTTTAAGGGCGGCTCTTCTGTCTTTTATAAAGGGGCAGATTGATGCCAAGACTTTTCACAGGAAGATAATGAATCTTTATGAAAACTATCCGCCGGAACATTTTTATGCGGCCTTTAATATGCTGGGCAGTCATGATGTAGAAAGAATTGGCAGCCTGGTGGATGCAGAAGAACATAAAATTTGCCTTTATTTTCTTATGACCTTTCCGGGAGTTCCAGTGGTTTATTATGGTGATGAAGCCGGCCTTAAGGGCTTCAAGGACCCCGATAACAGAAAACCCTATCCCTGGGGAAGGGAGGATGAGGAGCTTTTAGCCCTTTATAAGGAAGCTCTGGGCTTGCGCAGGCAGGAAAAGATATTTAATCAAGGTAGCTTTGCTTCGGGCTTTGTAAATGAAGACCTCTATTATTTTGTTAGAGAGCTAGAGGGAGAAAAAGCTCTTATTCTTAT
>CAZUPR010000061.1:0-2122 GCA_964622305.1 uncultured Eubacteriales bacterium | reverse complement strand
ATCTGTCACCCTATGCTTCTCCAGATGGCTTTGCCGGGAACCATCTTTTAATTGATTTGGAATCTTTACCTGAGAGCAGAATTTTAAGCCAGAAAGACTGGCAGCTTTTAAAGAATAAGGATAAGAAATCATACAGAGAAAAAAAGGAAGAGTTCTTAAGGGCAATTTACAAAGAATGGATAAAAAAAGAAGAAGGTTTGGGAGAGCTCGAGCTTTTTTACCAGAAAGAAAAATGGTGGCTGGCAGAGCATATCCAATATTATGGAGCGAAAAAAAATGAGAAAGACCCAAACTATCTGATTTTTTTGCAGAAGATTTTTATGGACCAGTATTTGCCCATAAAAAAATATGCTAATGAAAAGGGAATAAGTATTTTTGGAGACTTGCCTTTTTATGTCAATCTTGATTCCAGAGAAGTTTTTTCTGATGAGAAATACTTCCTTCTTGATGAAAAGGGAGTTCCCCTTTGGCAAGGTGGAGTTCCACCAGATTCCTTTCAGGATCAGGGGCAGCTTTGGGGAGTGCCAGCCTATAACTGGCAGGCTATTGAAGCTGATGACTTTTCCTTTTGGCTAAAGAAAATTAGAAGGCTGGCTGATCTCTATGACTTCTTACGCCTGGACCATTTCAGGGGTTTTGAGGCAGTTTGGCTGACTGCCTGGGAGGATGAGGATGCCAGAAAAGGCCACTGGTACCAGGTACCGGGTCATAAATTCTTGGCTCGTCTGGCTGAAGAAAACTCTTTAGGTATAATTGCTGAAAATTTAGGACATATTACTCCCCAGGTGGAAGAACTCCTGCAAAAATATAATTTACCTGGTATGAAGATTTTACAATTTTTAGAAGATGATCTTTACCTCTTTAAAGAAAGTAAAAATAATATTTACTACACTGGTACACATGATAATGACACCCTGCTTTCCTGGGTCAGGAAAAAGTTTGCTTTGCCTAAGCATTTAGAAAAGGAAATTTCCTGGGATTTTATTAAAAAAGTTTGGCGCAGTCAGGCCATTTGGGCTATTGTTCCCATGCAAGACCTTCTCTTTTTGGGGGAGGAAGCCAGAATGAACCTGCCCGGGACTCTTGAAGGCAACTGGCAATGGACCTGGAAGGCTGATTATAGTGAGCTTGAAACTTTGTCTGATAAATTAAAAAAATTAAGTCAGGAAGCTGGACGTTAAGCTAGCGAGGGAGGCTTTTAAATGAAGGGAATTTTAAAGCTGGAAAATGGAATATATTTTGATTTTAGCCGGTCTTCGTTAAAGGATATTAGCCTGAATGATTATAGAGATTTTTTCGCCTCTCTGCAGGATAAAATGGCTTTTTTAGAGGCTGGGGAGACTGTTAACAAGAGTGAAGGACGAATGGTTGGTCACTACTGGCTGAGGGATTCCAGCCTGGCACCAAATGAAGATATTGCCAGTGAAATTGACAGGGAAATAGAAAAAATCAAAGTTTTTCACAGGGATAAAAGAAATAGTTATCCAGGTGTGATTTGGCTGGGCATTGGAGGCTCAGCCTTGGGGCCTGATCTTTTACGGCAGGTTTTAAGAAACAAATCCACACTTGATTTCAGGATTTTAGATAATACTGATCCTGAAAGCTTCTATGAGTTGGCTCAAGACCTGGGCCAATCTTTAAAAGACTACCTGCTAGTTGTAGTTTCTAAAAGTGGTGGGACCAGGGAAACCATGAACATGCTGGAAGAATTCAGTCTTTACTATCAGGAAATGGGCTGGAGTTTTGCAAGCAATCTTGTAGCTATAACCATGGAAGGCAGCTCTTTGGACTTAAGGGCTAAAAAAGAAGCCTGGCTGGAATGTTTTTATCTTTGGGATTGGGTAGGAGGCAGGACTTCAATATCATCAGCAAGCGGACTTTTAGCTCTTGCTCTTTTGTCAGGAAATATTTCTGACTTTCTCAAAGGTTTTAGAGACGCCGACAGGCAGGGCAGAGAGGCTGCCCAGGAAAATCCAGCCTTTCTTTTGGCCCTGGATCTTTATCTGGCTCAAAAAGAAGAGGCAAAAAATCAGTTGGTGATCTTACCTTACAAGGATAAGCTTGTTGATTTTCCTAAGTATCTCCAGCAGCTTTTAATGGAATCCTTGGGTAAAGAAGGCCA
>CAZUPR010000060.1:0-5621 GCA_964622305.1 uncultured Eubacteriales bacterium | reverse complement strand
GCTATAAAGGCAATAGAGACTGTGGATCTTTGTTTAGGCAAGGCCTATGAAGCGGCCATGCAAAAGGATATGGTTTTACTTGTTACTGCCGACCATGGTAATGCAGAGCTTATGATGGATTTGCAGACGAACAAACCACTTACCGCCCATACCAATAATCCGGTACCTTTAATTATTGCCGGAGCCGGTGATCTTGACTTAAGGGAAGATGGAGTTTTGGGAGATTTAGCTCCCACAATCCTTGATATAATGCAAAAAAATCAGCCAGAAGAAATGACTGGCAGGTCAATTATTAAAAAGTAAGGGGAGAAAAGAATGAACTATATTTATGATGTTTATGCCAGAGAAATTCTCGATTCCAGGGGTAACCCTACAGTAGAGGTTGATGTAATTCTGGAAGATGGTACTTTAGGCAGGGCCCAGGTTCCTTCAGGAGCGTCAACAGGTGCTTTTGAAGCTCATGAGCTTAGAGATGGCGACCAGGATCGTTACCTGGGTAAGGGTGTTTACGATGCAGTTGACAATATAAATACCATAATTGCTCCAGAACTTATCGGCGAAGATGCCCTGGAACAAAATATAATTGATGCTATCCTTTTAGAACTTGACGGGACAGACAATAAAAGTAATTTAGGCGCCAATGCTCTTTTGGGCGTTTCTATGGCAGTAGCCAAAGCAGCTGCGGCTCATCTCCAACAACCACTTTATAAATATCTTGGCGGAGTAAATGCTAATACACTGCCAGCCCCAATGATGAACATCTTAAATGGCGGCGAGCATGCTGATAATAATGTGGATATTCAAGAGTTTATGGTTATGCCTTTAGGAATTGAAAGTTACAGAGAAGGCGTAAGGGCCTGCGTAGAAATTTATCATAATCTTAAAAAGGTTTTAAAATCTAGAGGTCTGGCTACCTCCATCGGCGATGAGGGAGGCTTCGCACCAGATTTAAAATCCAATGAAGAAGCCCTGGAAGTTATTATGGAAGCAATTCAGGCAGCAGGTTATAAGGCTGGGGAAGAGATTTACCTGGCTCTGGATGTGGCTGCTACAGAAATGTATGCCGATGGCATCTATAACTTTAAGGGTGAGGGAGTTAAAAGAACTTCTGAAGAATTAACAGATTACTATGTTGAACTGGTGGAAAAATTCCCTATTATTTCCATAGAAGATGGTCTTGATGAGGAAGACTGGCAGGGCTGGAAATATCTGACAGAAAAATTGGGCCATAAAATTCAGCTGGTTGGTGACGACCTATTTGTAACCAACACCAGCAGGCTGGAAAAAGGAATTAAAGAAGGAATTGCAAACAGTATTCTTGTTAAAGTAAACCAGATTGGTACAGTTACTGAAACCCTAAATGCTATAGAAATGGCTAAAAGAGCTGGCTATACAGCAGTTATCTCCCACCGTTCCGGTGAAACAGAAGATACTTTTATTGCAGACCTTGCGGTAGCAGTCAATGCCGGGCAGATTAAAAGCGGAGCTCCCTGCAGGACTGACAGGGTAGCTAAATACAATCAACTCTTACGGATAGAGGAAGAGTTAGATGAATCGGCTATTTACAAAGGTAAGAATAATTTATATAATCTAGTGTGGTGAAAGTGAAAAGAGGTGGAAGAATGACTGTTTTTTTTACGATTTTGCAAGTAGTGACTTCAGTGGGACTGATTGCCACAGTTTTACTGCAGTCTGGTAAGAGTGCCGGAATGTCAGGCTCTATTGCCGGTGGTGCAGAAACTGTTTTTGGGAAGAAGAAAGGCATGGATGAACTTTTCAGCAAATTATCAACAATTTTTGCTGTTTCCTTTATGCTTGTTACCTTATTGGCGTCATTATTTTAAAATAGAATTAGATTTCTAAGGAGGATTTTCAGTTAATGTATTTTTCAGTCTATGTTCCCATAGCGGGACTACTGGCTTTGGCTTTTGCCTTTTATCTGAGCCAGAAAGTTATGAAGACAGAACCAGGCACAGCAAGAATGATTGAAATTGCGGAAGCTATTTCAGAAGGGGCTATGGCCTACCTTTCAAGACAATATAAAACTTTAGTATTTTTTGTAGCTGCTTTAGCGGCAATTATTTTCTTAGCAGGAACCATGACCGATGGATTACACCCTTCAACAGCTTTTGCTTTTGTTATTGGTGCCATTTGTTCATCTCTTGCAGGATACATTGGTATGACAGTTGCTACCAGAGCTAACGTAAGAACAGCTAATGCTGCTCAGAAAAGTGCTAACGCAGCTCTTGACGTTGCCTTCTCAGGTGGTGCTGTAATGGGTATGACAGTTGTTGGTCTTGGACTTACAGGATTAGGAATTGTTACCTTCCTTTTTGATGATCCTAACGTTATTAACGGTTTTGCTCTTGGAGCCAGCTCCATTGCTCTTTTCAGCCGTGTTGGTGGCGGTATTTATACTAAAGCTGCAGACGTTGGTGCTGACCTTGTTGGTAAAGTTGAAGCTGGTATTCCAGAAGACGACCCAAGAAACCCTGCAGTTATTGCCGATAACGTTGGTGACAACGTTGGTGACGTTGCTGGTATGGGTGCTGACCTTTTCGAATCATACGTAGGTTCAATTATTGCTGCAGTTGCTCTGGCAGTTGCCTTAGGTCTTCCTATAGAAGCTATTTACCTGCCTTTTTATATTTCAGCAGCAGGTATCCTTTGTTCAATTATTGGTACTTTTTTTGTTCGCGTTAAAGAAGGCGAAAGTGCTTCCAAGGCTTTAAATATGGGCGAATTTTCAGCAATGGCCCTGACTTTAGTTGCTACATACTTCCTGACCACCAAAATGCTTCCAGCAACTGGTGCAGTTACAGGAATGGGTGTTTTCGTTGCAACTGTTGCTGGTCTGGTTGCAGGATTTTTAATTGGTAAAATAACTGAGTACTATACTTCAGATGCATACAAGCCAGTAAGAGATATTGCCAAAGCATCACAAACTGGTGCGGCAACCAACATTATCGAAGGACTTGCTGTTGGTATGATGTCAACAGTACTTCCAGTTTTGGTTATTGTAGTAGGAATTATCCTTGCTCATATGTTTGCCGGACTTTACGGTATAGCCATGGCAGCAGTTGGTATGCTTTCAGCAACAGGTATGGTTGTTGCTGTTGATGCCTACGGTCCAATCGCTGACAACGCCGGTGGTATCGCAGAAATGGCTGAACTTGATCCAAAGGTTAGAGAAATTACTGACTCACTTGACTCAGTAGGTAACACTACTGCAGCAATTGGTAAAGGTTTTGCAATTGGTTCAGCGGCTCTTACAGCCTTGGCCCTTTTCAACGCTTATACAACAGCTGCAGGAATAACTACAATTGATATTATGAATCCTAAGGTTGTTGCAGGTCTCTTTATTGGTGGAGTACTGCCCTACCTTTTCTCAGCTATTACTATGAAGGCTGTTGGTAAAGCTGCCTTTGATATGATTGAAGAAGTGCGCAGACAGTTTAGAGAAGATCCAGGTATCATGGAAGGAACTTCCAAACCTGACTATGCTAACTGTGTAAGCATCAGTACAGCAGCTGCTCTAAGAGAAATGATTATTCCTGGTATCTTGGCAGTTGGTGCACCAATTCTTGTTGGCCTTCTTCCTTTTCTGGGCAAAGAAGCTCTTGGTGGAATGCTTGCAGGCTCATTGGTTTCAGGTTTCCTTTTAGCTATCATGATGGCTAACGCCGGCGGCGCCTGGGACAACGCAAAAAAATATGTGGAACAAGGTCATTTTGGCGGAAAGGGTTCAGAAACTCACGCTGCTGCAGTTCAAGGCGATACAGTTGGTGACCCATTCAAGGATACATCAGGCCCATCAATTAATATTTTGATAAAACTGATGACTATCGTTGCTCTTGTCTTTGCGCCACTCTTTATGTAAAAAATATATAATGTAAATTTAAGCCGCAGATATTATCTGCGGCTTTTTTTGCAATAAGGAGGCAGAAAAATGACAGCTAAAAAAGTTATCCAGGCTAAAAAAGAATGGGAAGAAGGATTGTTAGCAAAAAACCTGGTAAAAAATAAGGAGAGAGATTTTCTGACCAGAGGAAGATTGTATGGCCCAGAAAGTGTAGATATTTCAGAAGAAAAATACCTTAAGGATGTAGGCTTCCCTGGTCAGTACCCTTTTACCAGGGGAATTCAGCCCACCATGTATCGGGGACGTTATTGGACCATGCGCAGTTACGCTGGTTTTGCCACTGCTGAAGAAACCAACGTTCGCTATCGCTACCTTTTGGATCAGGGGGTAACCGGGCTTAGTGTGGCTATGGATTTGCCTACGCAAATTGGTTATGACTCAGATTATGAAGTCAGTGAGGGAGAGGTTGGAAAAGTTGGGGTTGCTATTGACTCCCTTAAGGATATGGAAGAACTCTTTAAGGGAATTCCTCTAGGAAAAGTTTCTACTTCCATGACAATTAATGCTCCAGCTGCAGTTTTGCTGGCCATGTATCAGGCTGTAGGTGAGCAGCAAGGTTTTAATTCTAAAGAACTCAGAGGGACTATTCAAAATGATGTCCTCAAAGAATATATTGCCAGGGGAACCTATATTTATCCACCTGAGGCCTCCATGAGACTGGTAGCTGATATTTTTGAATATTGCCAGGAAAATATCCCCAGCTGGAATACCATTAGTTTGGGGGCTTATCATATCAGGGAGGCTGGTTCAACTGCCGCTCAGGAAATTGGCTTTGCCTTTGCTAACGCCATTGCCTATATTGAAACTGCTCTTAAGTCAGGCCTTAATATTGATGATTTTGCCGGCCGGATATCCTGGATTTTCAGTGCCGATATCGATTTGTTGGAGGAAGTAGCCAAGTTTCGTGCTGCCAGAAGGTTGTGGGCTAAGATTCTCAAGGAGAGATTTGGCTCCAAAGACCCCCGGTCCCAAATGCTCCGGGTTCATACCCACACTGGTGGCAGCATTCTGACTGCTCAGCAGCCTCATAATAATATTGTCAGGGTTACCCTGCAGGCTCTGGCGGCAGTCATGGGCGGTACCCAGTCTATGGCAACTTGTGCTTTTGATGAGGCCCTCTCCCTGCCAACGGAAGAATCAGCCACACTAGCTTTAAGAACTCAGCAGATTATTGCCTACCAAAGTGGAGTTGCTGATACCATCGACCCTCTGGCCGGATCTTATTATATTGAATCAATGACAGATAAACTCCAGGCTGAGGCTGAAGAATATATCAGGATTATTGATGACATGGGCGGAGCAGTTAAGGCTATTGAGTCTGGCTATATTCAATCAGAAATCCAGGTTTCGGCCTATAAGTTACAGCAGGAGATTGAAAAGGGTGAGAGAATAATCCCAGGTCTTAATAGTTTCCAAAGTGAAGAAAAGAAGAATGATAATGTTCTGAGAGTTGACCCAAAGGTTAGAGAATTACAGAAGAAAAAAATAGAAGATCTTAAGAAAACAAGAGATAATAGGGCAGTAGAAGAAGCTTTAAATAATCTGCGAACAGCAGCTCAAGGAACAGATAATCTCTACCCACCAATTTATAAGGCAGTTAAAGCCTATGCTACTTTAGGCGAAATTTCCGATGTCTTGAGGGAGGTTTTTGGTGAATATACACCTGTCCAGAAAATATAAAAGAGTTTTAATTCAGTGA
>CAZUPR010000059.1:0-5817 GCA_964622305.1 uncultured Eubacteriales bacterium | reverse complement strand
TTAATAAAAAAATTAAGAGATTTTTGATTTTCATAGTAAAAACTCCTTTCTTATTCGATTTCGTAAGGCCAATTGTTGATTGAACCCAAATCATAAACATTTGTGTAACCTAAAGCTATCAATTTTAGGGCAGCTTGTGCACTTCTTGAACCAGATCTGCAATATATTATGATGTCTGCATCAAGATCCGGCAAAAGTTCTGGCCTCTCACTTCCAATGGTTTCATTTGGAATTAAAATTGCCCCTTTAGCGTGACCTTCATCATATTCTTCTTGAGTACGAACATCGAGAATAATTAAAGTGTTGCCAGCTTCAACCATTTCTTTTAATTCTTGACTGCTTATCTTTTGATAGTGACCTTTTGCTTCTATTGTTTCTTCCTCCTTGCTTTCTTGAATTACAAAACCTCCTGCAAATACCAAGCCTAAAAGAACACCATAAAGAATTGCATTCTGAGGCTTAGCCGTAAGAGGACAAGCTCCTGTAGAGCAGCCAATTATCCTATAGAGAAAGAAATAGCCAAAAAGGCCACCCACAATGATACCAATTATATGAGCAATAATAATATTCAAAGAAATCAGTCCTTTCACATCCGGGGAAAAGAGGGGTATTTAAAAGTTTCTATAGGTGCTCCTTTAGGGCAATTCCAATAAGTTTGTCGGTATAATCTGCCATAAAGAGCGGTATATTTAGCAAATCTCCATCCAGGTGAAGATTTTTCATGGAAAATCTGACTCTCAGCTTTGTTTTATTGGCATACTTTTCCTTATACTTTTTCAAACTTTTACTTTCAATACTTGCCTCCGACTTAACCTCTATGGGGAAAATATCATTTTCCCTCTGAATTAAAAAATCAACCTCATGTCGGGGATTATCCCAGGCCCAATACCTTGGGCTTGCTTCAAACTGGTTCTGCAAGCTTTGCTGTACATAGTTTTCACTTAAAGCACCTTTAAATTCAACAAAAAGTCTGTTGCCCTCTGCTAATGCCGATGGAGCCAGCAAGGATAACCTTCTTAAAAGTCCAGTATCAACCATATAAATTTTAAAAGCTGATAAATCATCGTAGGCTGAAATTGGAAGACCTGGTGCACTGCTGCGATAGACTTTATAGATTAAGCCTGCATCAAAAAGCCACTGGAGAGCATCCTCATATTCCCGGGCACGGGCTCCTTCTTTTACCACCCTATAGATAAATTTTTTATTTTCCCTGGCCAGTTGCGATGGAATAGACTTCCAGATTAAGGATATACGTGGAAATTCTTTTAAATCAGGATGCTTCGCAAAATCCCGTTCATAAGCCTGTAAAATATTATGAAGAATTTCTTGCACCAGGGCTATATCTTGCTCCTTAACCCAGGCAGCAACCGCCTCTGGCATACCCCCTGTTACAAAGTACATCTTAAGTTTTTCCGATAAAGGATTAAAAAAAGCATCTGGAATTTCTTCTATATTATCTAAGCTATCCATCCAAGATACTAAATTTTTATCACCATACGCCATTAAATATTCAATAAAAGTCATGGGGTTAATTTGCATAAAATCAACTTTCCCTACTGGAAATGACGATGGTTTAGCTAAGGTTATACCTAGAAGAGAACCCGCACAAGCAACATGATATTGAGGAGTATTTTCCTGAAAATATTTAAGGGTGTTCAAGGCATTAGGACATTCTTGAATTTCATCAAAAACAATCAAGGTAGCTTGTGGATCATCTTTGGCTATTGTTTGTCCGCTTGCCATAAGTAAATTGTCTAAGATTCTTTCTACATCCTTACTTGTTTCAAAAAACTGCTTGTATTCGGGATGCTCGTCAAAGTTAAAATAGGCTAAATTAGAATAATACTCTTTGGCAAATTCTTTAAGCAGCCAGGTTTTCCCAACTTGCCTGACTCCTTTTAAAATCAAAGGTTTCCTGTATTTAGATTCTTTCCAGCTGACTAATTCTTTCATAACAAGTCTTTCCACAAGACCACCTCCAGCTGAAATCACACTTTTTTATGTATTTATGTGTGTTTTCTCACACTATTATAGCATTTTGGGTGAAAAAAATCCTGCTGCTAGTTTAAAATGATAATTCTATACCTTAAAATATCAACTCTCCCACAATAATAATTCTTCGAAATCAATACCATCGGTTAAGCTATCAAAGGCATCTACCACCAGCTTCTTATGGCCTGTTAAAGAAAAGTAGAAACTATGATAACCAGTCAGCTCCTCTAGTTCCTTGTAAATAATAAGCATGAGTAAGTCGATTAAGAGAATAGAAAATATGGGATCTTTATTTTCTGCAATGGCCTTACATAATTCTTCTTTATTCATCTTCAGGTAAGGACCAAGTAATGCCTCTACTTCCGGAGTGACTTTACTGCTTGTATCTGGTTCTTCAAAGAGCTCATTTCCTATTCGCACCTGGCCTGGACCAAAAAGTTTCTCAGCCAAGACCATGGCCTTATTCTTGTCTCCTCCCATAATGGGAAAATACTTGCCTGATTTGGTATGCCAAGCTTGATAATATTTCATAAAAAAACCCCCTCAAAATATAGTGCTAGTAATAATAGACACGAGAAGGTAGAAAAAGTAACAAGATAATGTATTTTTTTAGTTTTTTTTATCTTTTCTTAATTCCATAATGATGGCGCCAATTATTATGGGAAGTATTAAAAAAGCTCCCAGCATTATATCCACTGGGGATACAATATAAAATAAGGCCAATAAGACTTTTGTTTTATTAATAACAGCTATTTTTTCACTAGTTAAATATCTTGAAAAATAAACTATTAGGTCAGGTAATATTAACAAGGTTGTAATAATATTTTCATTATACATGTCTTCCAGTGTATTTTTGGCAATAGGAAAATACAATTTGCATTTTTAGATTACCAAAAACAATGGATGGAACACAAACTATCTCACACTACCAAATGATCCTTTTTAGACTAGCACGAATATGTGTCAAAATTAGATAAGAAATAGGCAATAATTGACATCTTTTTATAAAGATTATCATTGTCCAGGTGCAAATCGCTTTTCTTTTTTATATTATGGCCCTCTCCTCTTTTATCTTTAAGTCTCTTTCTATTAAAGAATCAAGATTTATAATATGAGAAAATACTTGTTCTAAAACAGGTACAACAATACTGTTTCCAGCCATTTTTATTAATTTATCTTTAGTAAAAAATTTTTTGCTTTTATTTATTAAAAAGTTGTTGTCGATTATTTTTTGATAATCTGATTCATTAAAACCCATTAGAACAAAACACTCTCTTGGTGTCAGGTTCCTATAAGGCGCCTTTCCTTCTCTAGGCATATTAAAAAAAATATTTCCTGCATTTGGATGTCTGTCTTGCTTAGTAGTTATTGTGCCAGTTAATTCAGCATACTCATTTTTAGAGTTCAGTAATAAGGTGTTGTTTTTATAAATTTTTATCCTCGATGGTGTATAATTTGGCTGACTTTCCAAAGCTTCCTCTAAATATCTTTCGTTTTTATAGTTTAAAAATAAAAAATCTTCAAGTTTTTGAGGATTTTCAGTTTTGAAATTTTCCAGATCTGCCTCTTCAAAATATTTTTTTATATATTTTTCACCTTTCTCACCATAATTATTCATTACGCTAATCATATAAGTCCTTTTTCTTTTTTGAGGAACACCAAAATCTGCAGCATTCAGAGTGTATACAAAATTGATATATCCAAACTTCTCCAAGTTTGCCTTCCATTCGTCAAAATTTTCTTTGTGCCTTGTAGATAAAATTGTAGTAACATTTTCCATTAGTAAAAAGCTGGGAAGACTTCTACTTTCACCCTTTAATTCTTCCAGCAGTCTTTCAATCTCCCACAACATACTAGATCTGTTGCCTGATTCTCTGTCAATGCCAGAAAAATTTCCCCACCAAAAGCTACCAATGGAAAGATCTTGACATGGGAAAGAATATGTTAACAAATCTATATTATCGGGTAAATCTTTTCCATTAACTTTTGTAATGTTTGCAAGGTTTTTACTTCTTTTAAAAGAGTATGAAATTCGATTAAGGGTTTCTTCCGAAAGTTTTTTTAGCTGATTTCTTTTTACCGGTTTTTTCCCATCATAACTGAGGCCTTTACTCATAAGTTCATCAATAATTTTGTTTTTTTGAGTAATCGTACCCTCATATTCCTGTTGTCCATTATGTAAAACATCATAGGCACAGAAAGCAAAAATATCCCATTCAATAATAGCCTCTATTGAATAAGGCATCCCTGTGTTAGCTAACGCTTTTGCCTGACTTCCAATCCCACTAAATGCCTCAACGACTTTAAACATAACTCACCACCTATTCTATATTTCCTTTGTATATTCGAGTCCTTCTAAATCAATTGTATAAGAAAATTTTTTAACATTATAAGGTAATGCATTTTCTTTAAATGATTTTGCACTTATAAGTGGAAAATTTTCGTCTATCTCGTAAATCCTCTTTTCAAGAATTTTATATTTATTTTTCCTTTTGGAGTTCCCTTTTTCAAGACCATAGGCTGTCAGCACTTCTTCAATAACAGTCAAATCAATTTCTTTTTCTTTCATTCTTTCTAGAAGTGTATCTATTGTTTCCCCAGTCATTGATTTTTCAAATCTATAAAAGAACAAATACAAAGGTGTATTATTCCTTTCAAATTGATACTGGCTAGAAACAACTATTTCTGAATCAAATTTTTTTATAGTAGACTTTATTTCATAAGATGCACCTGGTAATTCTATATCGTGTGTACCATTCCAAGGCCCTGCCCAAATTTCTCTTATATTTCCCTCTCCAGGCCATAAACTTTCCAAAGCAAGTAGTTCTCCAAATAAACTATATACTTCCTTATTTTTTACCGCATTACCTAAAAGGTTACTCCAATTTTCCCACCATGATACTGGATCTTTTAATAACTCTTTTCTTTTTTCTCCAAGATAACCTGGTTCAAGGAAATTACCACATATAATTGCAAATTCATTTCTAAGCTCGTTTACACTGCTTGTTAATAAAAGAAATCTTTTTTCTTCACCATTATATGTCAACTCCGCAGTTCTCATTCTTACATTGGCAAAACTTTCAAAAACTTCATCAGTTTCGGTATATTCTATCCCTACTCCATAAAAATTAAGACTTTTTAAAGTTATAGCAGGATAATCATCTGGAAGGGATTCTATCTTTCTGATATTACTGGATGTTAAATTAGAAAAATCATTTGATATTTCTTTTACTAAATCCATTTTTATTGCTCCTTTTCATCTAAACTTTCTATCAGGTCCCATACATACTCAACTTCACTCTCTGCTTCATTATCATTCATAAAGGAAGGCTCAATAACCTTTAGCCTTGCAGTGTTTAGCTTTAAAAGTCGTCTGAAAAAATCAGATTTGTATTTTTCATATTTTGGTAAAGAAATAGTAAAATGATATTCTCTCATTAATATTCTGATAAAATCTGTTCTGTAGCCAAGTCCCGGCCTTTCCAAAAGCTGAACTATTGTATCGGTAGAGTTATTCTTTAATATTTCAAAGGTATCATCCTTATTTCCCTGCCACGAAAGATGAATATACCACCACAAGCTTTTGAGCCAGATTCTGCTCCTTTCACGCCAATAACGAGCTTCATTTAAATCCCATCTATTATAGACTATATCAGGAATAACTTTTAATCCAAGAAATCTCCAAAAGCCGTCATCTGAAGCAATTCTGATGTTTATTTTTTTCTCATGAAAAAACGAATAAAGATACATCCCAAATTTTAAATCATATTGGTATGAACTATTTTTTATCTTTGACATAATCAGACCATGGTGGGCTTCTAACAA
>CAZUPR010000058.1:4960-6278 GCA_964622305.1 uncultured Eubacteriales bacterium | reverse complement strand
TCAGCCTCCTGGATACAAACAGGACAAAGATCCGTCCTGATATAATTAAACAAGCGCCCACACTCCGGGCAATTTCTAACCTCCATAAAAATCATCTCTCCTTTTTCACATCCGGGGACGCAACATTTCATCTGACATTTGGGGACGCAACATTCTGTCTGACGCCCTTATTGGCATATTTCCTGCAGCTATGGTTACCGAATATATCTTTTCTGCGCCTGATTCCAAAAGGACAGAGGCACACTCCTGCAGAGTGCTGCTGGTGGTAAGAACATCATCAACCAAGAGCACCCGCTTATTCTTTATTTCATTTACCCGCTCTGGCGAAATTATAAAAGCCTTTTTTAAATTTAACTTTCGATCTGCCCGCTTGAGCCCAGTTTGATGGGGAGTATGACGGCTACGAAGTAAAAGATTCTCTTCAAGGGGGCAGTCAAGAAAAACTGCCATTTGTCTGGCTAAAAGGGCGGCTTGGTTGTAGCCCTTTTCTCTCAGCCGCTTTTTACTCATGGGAACTGGGATGACCAGAGTGGCTGAGAAGGCCTGGCCGAGGCCAGAGAGCCGGCGTGGATTCTGGGCGGGAATGCCCACAGTATCCCTGATTAAGGCCGGATTTTCCAGGAGCTTATTGTAAAGTTCCCGGGCTATAGGCCTGGCCAGGTAGCCAGAGTAATCAAATTTAAGTTTTTCTACCATGGCTACTGCCGCACCTTCATATGCAAAGAGTGCAGTATTTTTTATGTAGCCCTCGGGCCAGTGATAGCAGGTGGGGCAGTAGACCCCGTGCCGGCCATAAGTCCCGCAGCGGTTACATTGGCCGGGACTTATGAGCAGGCTCTTTGCGGCATCTGCACAGGCCGGGCAGATCCGCAAAGAAGCCTGAGCCTGACCGCAGAGCGGGCAGGCGGCCGGCGTAGGGTAGAGCAGCTCCAGGACCTGATCCAGGCCCCTTGCGCCCTCTTTAATCTGCTCCCATTTTTCTCTCAGCAAAATAATCATCCTCATAAATCTTATTAAGGAAGGCCTTAAATTCAGCCGAGGACTTGATAGAGTTAACCTCCGTCCTCAGTCTGGTGGCTCCCGGAAGATTCTTGCTATACCAGGCAAAAAACTTTCTGATTTCCTTGGTAGCTATGCTCTCACCCTTGTATTTGATCAAAAGATCCAGATGCTCTTCCAGAAGACCAAGCTTATCGTAAGCTCCTGGCCCCTCATATTCCTTATTTCCCAGATGAGCATGAATTTCCTCAATTAAATGAAAATTTCCTAAAAGACCCCGGCCCAGCATAACTCCCTGGCAGCCAGTAGCCTCTCTCAT
>CAZUPR010000058.1:0-4860 GCA_964622305.1 uncultured Eubacteriales bacterium | reverse complement strand
GGAGTTTTTATTTTCTTTTTCATCTCCCTGACAATAGCTTGGGCAAGTTCTGGTTCCCTCATAAGGGCTGAACCTTCGGCATTTTTTACCACCTTAGGCACCGGGCAACCCATATTTATATCAATAGCTGCCGGTTTCTGACTGGCCTCAACAAAGGCCGCCGCCTCCGCCATAACCTCTGGTTCGCTGCCAAAAAGCTGAATGACCAAAGGATTTACCTCATCCTTTAAATCTAAAAGCTCGTAAGTTTTTTTATTTTTATAGCATACAGCCTTGGCGCTGACCATTTCCGAATAAATAAGCCCGGCACCGAAGCGTCGGGCAATAATCCGAAAAGCCTTGTCAGTCACACCAGCCATAGGTGCTGTAACTACAGGATTCTCCTGCAGATATTTTTTTATCTCAAAATTTTTCATGAAGCTAGACTATTCCCCTTCCAGATAGTAGCCCCGGCTGATGGCTGCCAAAAAAACTTCCCTGGTAAAAAAACCAGTTTTGATGCCCATAAAGCCTTTTTCCTTAGCCTGATTTATTGGGACTTTAAGCATGAGGTCAACCAGCTTTCTGGCCCCAGCTTCTGAATCTAAAGAAAGATCAAAATTTTCTTCAGCTAAATGAGAAATCAGATCTTGATTCAGGCAAGGCTCGCTTCCAGGCTCAACTATGGCTACCGCCGGTCCCCTCTTCCAGAGAGCCAAATTCTCAATAAGCAGCCTCATCTCCTCGGCCAGCTCCTTTAGGCCCCAATGCTGGGTCCGCATCTTAATTATCAGCTGCCTGTGCTGTTTGGCCGTTCCCAAAATAATCAAATCGCCCCGCTCTATTTTTCCATTAATGAAATACTTGTGAACAACCACATCGCCACCAATAGAAAGCATGTCCTGCTTTAAAATATTGCCGGCACCAAAATAAATATTGGAAACAAAAATTGGCCAAATCTGATCTTTTTCCATCATGATAGCCACACCTTTTACATCAGAACCTGTCATGTCCATCCACATTTGCGACTTGGCCGCCTGCCAGATTTCCGGCCCGCAGTAAAAAACACTGTGTTTTTGCAAACTTTCCTTAGTCATCTCCACACCTCCAAGATTATTTTAATTTTAGCCTATTAAATAATATTTTTCCTCACTTTTTTATTTTTTTCCAAAAAAAGAGGCTGCGCCTTTAAAAGACACAGCCTTAAAATACATGATAGTTATTATTGTTTTGTTCCAGTTGCTTCAATGGCCTTTTTGATTAAGGCGGCCATGCCTTTAATTTTTTCTGATGGAACGGCACAAACAGCAATCCGCAAACCCTTCTTCATGGGGACCAAAAAGAGATTATCTTCTGCTAATTTATCGGCAACAAGCCTGGTGTCGCTCACAGGAATTGTTATAAAATAGCCTGAGCTGTAGGGGCAGGATTTAAGGCCAACTTCAGCCGCCTCGCTTAAGAAAATATCAGCCCTCTTGGCTAATCTTTCTCTATATTCTTCCCTCTCTGCAGCCAGTTGAGCCATTAAAGCCGGATCCTTCCAAAGCTTAATCATAGCCAGCTGCCCGGCTCTGGTACAGTTGGACCAGGTTCCCCGGCAGGAGTACTGGTTGGAATCGTAAAACTCTTCAATAACTGATTCTGATGATGAAAGGGCAATCATGGCCCCAGTTCTGTAGCCGTACATGGTGTAGCTTTTAGACATACTAAAGCCGATAACCACCAGGAAGTTGGCTGGCAGATCTGTAAAGAGTTCAAAAAACTTTCTGCTGCCCTTAGGGGCAAAATCGATGTAGGCGATATCAACAAAAAGGATAAAGTTTTTGCTTTGATCCTCTGTTCTTTCTTTAATGCCGGCCACAAGATCTTGCCAATCCTCATAAGAGAGGCTAAAGCCAGTTGGGTTGTGGGCTGGAGTGTTCATAAGAACCAGAACGTTATCCTGTTCCTTGTAGAGCTCATCAGTTTTAGCAAAGAAATCTGCCTTATTAAAATTATTATCTGCATCAAAAAGCTCATAGGTTACAAGCTCGCGGCCCATTTCTGTGGCCATGGTTCTGTAAGGTGCCCAAAACCAGTCTGAGGTCATAAGTTTGTCGCCTTTGTCAGTATAGTTCCAAATAGTGTGGTGGATGGCTCCCGACCCGCCAGGGGTGGAGATGGCCTTAACATGCATATTTGCTGGCATGTATTCCTGGAAAGTAAAATCTATAACGGCCTCAGCATAATCAGGTAAACCTGCTATGGGGGCGTAATTTGCAGAATCTTCAAAAGGGATTTCCTTAATTACTTTTTCGATCGTAGGGAAAGTTACCAGGCGGCCTTCACTGTCCAAAAAGGCACCAATGGAAGCGTTGATGATATTTTCTTTACCAACAATCTTTGCTTTTTCATTTGCTGCGGCGTTTACACCAAAGATAATATCTTCTTCTTTTTTACCTTTTGAGTGTCTGGCCAAAACTGATATACTAGTCATATTCTTCACTCCAATCTCTTATTCAGATATTATAATATAGATTGGCTTTTTTATCAGCTTTTTTAGGGCTTTTTTGTGAAAGTATACATTATTCTTTTAAAAAATCTTGCTTTTAATTTTTACATATTGTATGATTACTGCAATTTCATATACTTTTAAAGACAGTGAAAAAGATAAGTACAGGGAAAGTCAGTTTATTAAAGAGAGCCGGCGCTGGTGGGAAACCCGGCATAAACCTTTCGTCTGGAAGCTCCTTTGGAGTCTTTATCCTTTTGAGTGGAGTCAGGCCGTGGCCAGATTCAATTAGGGTGGTAACGCGGGAGATGTCTCTCGTCCCTTTCTGGGATGAGGGGCTTTTTTTATTTTAAAAAAATGAGGGGGTTTTACTGATGGAAAGTTTAAGAGAATGTGTTTTGGAATTGCTGGAAGAAAACAGCCGGCTCTCACTTGAGGAGATTGCCTGTCTGCTAAATGCTGATGCAAATGAAGTTGCCGAAATTATTGAAGAACTTGAGGCCAGCCAGACTATTTTAAAATATTCTGCAGTTATTGACTGGGAAAAGGGCGGGCGTGAACAGACCAACGCCTTAATTGAACTGACAATAGCTCCTGAGCGTGAGTTTGGTTTTGATAAAATCGCAGAGCGCATCTACGGTTTTCCAGAAGTTAAATCTCTCTATCTTATGAGTGGTTCCTATGATCTGGGTGTTTTTGTTGAGGCCGATAGTTTTAAGGATATTTCTCTTTTTGTGGCTGAAAAACTGGCTCCGCTTGACCAGGTTAAGGGAACCAGGACCCACTTTATTATGAAGAAATACAAGGAGCATGGGGTGCCCTTTAAGAAAGAAGAAAATGTTAAGAGATTGGTGGTAACTCCATGAGTAAGGTTTTTGACCGGGCCATCAACGACAAAATAAAGGAGACCCCCCCTTCAAAGATAAGAAAGTTTTTTGATTTGGTTTCCGGGACCCCGGGGGTTATTTCCCTGGGTGTTGGCGAGCCGGATTTTACCACTCCCTGGCATATCAGAGAGGCTTCCTTCTACTCGCTGGAAAAGGGTTACACTACCTATACCAGCAACAAGGGGCTGCCAGAGCTGAGAAAGGCTATAAGCAAATACCTTTTAAAATATGAAGTGGAATATAATCCCGATGAGGAGATTATGGTAACCATTGGGGTCAGTGAGGGAGTAGATTTAGCCCTGCGGGTCTTGCTTGAAGCTGGCGATGAGGTGCTCATTCCTGATCCATCTTATGTAAGTTATTCGCCACTTGTTAATCTGGCAGGTGGGGTGGCAGTCCCTCTAAAAACTTCCTGCGAAAATGCTTTTAAGATTACAGTTGAGGATTTAGAGGCGGCCATTACCGATAAGACCAAGGTTTTGGTTCTGACTTTCCCCAATAACCCAACTGGAGCGATTTTAACCAAGACAGAGCTTGAAGCTTTGGCCCAGGTTATTATCCGCCATGATTTGGTGGTTATATCCGATGAAATTTATTCAGAGCTGACCTATGTGGGAACTCATACTTCTGTGGCAAGTTTGCCTGGCATGTGGGAGAGGACCATCCTCATGAACGGATTTTCCAAGGCCTATGCCATGACCGGTTGGCGGATTGGTTATTGCTGCGGCCCAGAAAATGTTATTACCATGATGAACCGGATTCACCAGTACAGCATTCTTTGCGCTCCGGTTATGGGACAACTGGCTGCCATTGAAGCTTTGGAACATGGCGAAAAGGAAATGAAAAAGATGGTCAGCAGCTACAATTACCGGAGGAATTCCATGGTAAATGGCTTTAACAAGATTGGGCTTAAATGCGCCCTGCCCCAGGGAGCCTTTTACGCCTTTCCTTCAATAGAAGCAACAGGGCTTTCTTCCGATGAATTTGCTGAAAAATTATTGGTGGCTGAAAAGGTGGCCGTGGTGCCAGGAACAGCCTTTGGCCAGATGGGCCAGGGCTTCATCCGCTGTTGCTACGCAGCCAGCCAGGCCGATATCAACGAGGCCATTAAAAGAATGGACCGCTTTTTGCAAAAGGGGACGCAACCTTTTATCTGACGGCTCCCTGTGGATATTGTGGAAACTGTGTATAAAGAGGCCTTTAGCTAGGCCGTCAGATAAAAAAGAGGAGCCAGGCCAGGAATAATCCTAAGCCAGCTCCTCTTTTCTGTCTGATTTTATAAGTGTTCTAAAATCAGACAGAATGTTGCGTCCCCTTTGTTTGATTGCGGCCAGCTTGTTTGGCCTGGTAGAGGGCCTTGTCGGCTGCGTCGACCAGACTGATAGCCTTGTCTTCTGGTCCCGGCACGGCAGTGGCCACCCCCACGCTAACAGTCATCCAGGGACTTAAACCAGACGCCTGATGGGGAATCTTTAAAGCCTCTATCCCCTTCCGCAACTCTTC
>CAZUPR010000057.1:0-6501 GCA_964622305.1 uncultured Eubacteriales bacterium | reverse complement strand
GAAGCCCTGGCTGTTATAAAATCCCAGATGTCTTTGGAGGATAAAAAAAATTACGCTGATGTAATAATTGATAATAATAGAGATATAAAAGATGTCTATAAAGAGGTTGACGATTTACTTTCTCTCCTGGTCTGATTAAGAGACGCAAAACTATTAAAGCTTTGCGTCTTTTTCTTTTAGGAAGACTTGTCTCCGGGTAAGTAAATTAAAATGACCAAGGAGACTTAAAATGGAGCTTGATCTCAATTTGAGGGAAAAATTTTTTAATGGGCAAATGGATAATTTATATGAGCATTTTGGTGCCCATGTAAAAAAAGATGGGGTTTTCTTTCGACTTTGGGCTGGAGAGGCCAGGGCTGTTTCTCTTATTGGGGATTTTAACAAGTGGGACAGAGAAGAAAATCCTATGATTAATAGAGGTCATGGGATT
This sequence comes from uncultured Eubacteriales bacterium, assembly GCA_964622305.1. Taxonomy (GTDB): domain Bacteria; phylum Bacillota; class Peptococcia; order Peptococcales; family SKKY01; genus SKKY01. The sequence continues at coordinate 6,071 of CAZUPR010000057.1, read as the reverse complement.
TGGGAACTGGAGCTAAAGGGTCTTAAGCCAGGCCAACTTTATAAGTATGCAATACTTGATATTTATAATAAGTGGACAAATAAAGCTGACCCCTGTGCTTTTTTTTCTGAAAAAAGACCGGATACAGCTTCAATAATCTATGATTTACAAGAGATAAAAAAAAGTAAGAATCAAATCCTTAAGAACCATTATGAGGGACCCTTAAATATTTATGAGATTCATTTGGGATCCTGGCGAAGAAAGGAAAATGGAGATTTTTTAAGTTATAGGGAAATGGCCCCGCTTCTTGCTGACCATTTAAAAAAACATTCCTATAACTGTCTGGAAATAATGCCCATAATGGAACATCCATTGGATGCCTCTTGGGGCTATCAGACTACCGGATTTTATTCTGTAACCAGCCGTTATGGCAGCCCCGCAGACTTTAAATATCTGGTTGATTATCTCCACAAAGAAAAAATAGCCCTTATTTTAGACTGGTCGCCCGGACATTTTTGCCCGGATCAGCATGGCCTTAGGGAATTTGATGGGACCAGACTTTATGAAACGAGGGCCCACCCAGAGTGGGGAACACTGAACTTTGACTTATCCAAGGGTCAGGTCAGATCTTTTTTGATATCCAATGCTCTTTTCTGGTTTGATATCTTTAATATAGACGGTTTAAGGGTGGATGCTGTGTCCTCCATGCTCTATTTAAATTATGGTATGAAGGAGGGGCCTGTATTAAGAAACATTGAGGGTGGCCTGGAAAACCTTGATGCAGTTAACTTTATCAGAGAAATGAATAAGAAGGTTTTTGAAGCCTATCCGTCGGCCCTTATGATTGCGGAAGAATCAACTGCCTGGCCTTTGGTAACCTGGCCTGTGTATGAGGGTGGCCTGGGCTTTAATTATAAATGGAATATGGGCTGGATGAATGACACCTTAAAATATGCTGAACTGGAGCCCTATTTTAAAGGTTTTAACCATAATCTTCTCAATTTTTCCATGGTTTATGCTTTTAGTGAGAACTTTATTCTTCCCTTTTCTCATGATGAGGTTGTCCATGGAAAGAAGTCTCTTTTAAATAAAATGCCTGGACTTTATGAAGATAAGTTTGCCAACTTAAGGACCCTTCTTAGCTGGATGATTTGTCATCCGGGTAAAAAACTAAACTTTATGGGCACTGAGTTTGCTCCTTTTATTGAGTGGTCTGAGGATATGGAACTAGAGTGGTTCATGCTCAACTATGAAAGCCATGCGAAATTTAATGCTTTTGTAAAGAAGCTTAACAGGCTCTACTTGAAGGAAGAGGCCTTGTGGAAGATGGATAGAAGCTGGGAGGGATTTTCCTGGATAGATGCAGAAAACCATGCCCAGAAGGTACTTTCATTTGTCAGAAGAGGAGAAGAAAACACCCTTCTGATTATTTTAAATTTTTCTGAATTTTCTTATCCCGCCTTCTGGCTGGGTGCTCCGGAAGAGGGGCACTATTCTCTTCTCCTTAATTCTGATGACGGACAATTTGGAGGCAATGACTTTAAGGTTAAAAAAACTATTAAGACAAGAAAAAAAGATCTACATGGCTTTAAGGATGCTGTGAATATAAACATACCAGCCTTTTCAGCCCTGATATATAAAAAAAGGAAGTGACTTAATGCTCAGAGATAAAGAAACCTTTAAAAAGCTCTATGTTGAAAAATTTGAGGAAACCACAGGATTGAGCCTGAGTGAAGGAACTGCTCAGGACAAATACAGGGCCTTGGCCGCTTTGGTTAGAGATGAAATTATGCCTCATTGGGTAGATACAAATACCGAATATAAGAATTCAGACAGAAAACAGGTATATTATTTTTCTATAGAATTCCTTTTAGGGAAAATGCTCAGATCATATCTTTACAGTTTGGGAATTGAGGAAATGGTTGAGGAGGGTTTAGCTGAACTTGGCATAAGCTTGAAGGATCTTGAACTTAGAGAAAGGGATGCAGGCCTGGGTAATGGCGGTCTGGGTCGCCTGGCTGCTTGTTTCCTTGATTCCATGAGCTATAAAAATATAGCAGGACATGGCTGTGGTATCCGTTATAAATATGGCCTTTTTGAGCAAAAACTGATTGATGGTCACCAGGTAGAAATTCCCGATAATTGGCTTAAGTATGACAATATGTGGGAAGTAAAAAAACCAGGCAAGCAGATTTTAGTTAAATTTTATGGTGACGTGAAAGTTGAGAAAAAAGGGGATAAACTGGAATTTATCCAGGAAAACTGTGAACCAGTAGTTGCTGTCCCTTATGATTTTCCCATGGTTGGCGAGCACTACAGGGTAAATAATCTCAGACTTTTTGGGGCAGAACCCTACATAAGTGATGAGACCCTTTACGACATGGACAGAGCCACCTATTTAAAGAGCATTGAATATAGAAGGTCAGTAGAATCGATTTCCGAAATTCTATATCCAAATGATCAGGATCAGGAAGGAAAGACTCTGAGGCTAAAGCAGCAGTACTTTCTCTGTGCAGCAGGAATTGGCTCCCTGGTCAGATCCTATAAGAAAAAAAATCTGCCCTTTTCAGAAATGCCAGATTATGTGGCTATTCATATAAATGACACTCATCCTGTTGTTTTAATTCCAGAGCTAATGAGGGTTTTTATGGACGAAGAAGGCCTTTCCTGGTCAGAGGCCTGGGATTTAACCTGTCAAATGGTTTCTTTTACCAATCATACAACTCTTCCAGAAGCCTTAGAGGTCTGGTCGCAAGAGATGTTTAAAAAATTATTACCCCGCATCTATATGATTATTGAAGAGATAGACAGGATTTTTACAGAAGACTTACAGGGACGCTTCCCTCAGGACACTGAGAGAGTAGAAAGAATGAAAATTATGCATAATGGCCATATTCGCATGGCTAATTTAGCAGTAATGGCTTCGCACTCAGTAAATGGTGTGGCCAGACTTCATTCAGAGATCTTAAAAAATCATCTTTTCAGAGACTTTTATGAGATTATGCCTGCAAAGTTTAATAATAAAACAAATGGCGTCAGCCACAGACGCTTCTTAATTAAGTCTAATCCATCTTTGACAAAATTAATTGATAGTCAGCTGGGCAGGGAATGGCGCAAGGAACCAGAGATGATGGCCGGTCTCTTGAAAAATATTGATGATGAGGCCTACAGGCAAAAATTCCTGGATATTAAAAGAGGAAATAAGGAGCTTTTGGCAAAATACATCCTGGAATGTTGCCATCTTAAGGTTGATCCTGATTCCATCTTTGATGTTCAGGTAAAGAGAATTCATGCCTACAAGAGGCAGCTTCTCAACGGCTTGCATATAGCTGATCTCTACCTGAGAGTTAAGGAAAATCCTGGTTTGGATGTTTCACCCAGGACTTTTATCATTGGTGGTAAAGCAGCTCCATCCTACTATTTTGCCAAGAAAGTTATAAGATTTTTGACCCAGTTAGCCTGGGTTATCAATAATGATCCATCCATAAATGATAAAATTAAGGTTATTTTTATTGAAAACTTTAATGTTTCCAAGGCAGAAATAATTTATCCAGCTTGTGATATTTCTGAGCAAATTTCTACAGCCAGCAAAGAAGCTTCTGGAACAGGTAATATGAAGTTTATGATGAACGGGGCCATAACCCTGGGTACTATGGACGGAGCTAATATAGAGATTGTAGAGCAGGCTGGCAGTGAAAATGCCTTCATCTTTGGCCTTAGCTCGCAAGAAGTTCTTCGTTATGAAGAGTTTGGTGGTTACAGATCCTGGGAAGAATATCATGCCAACCCGGCTATCAAAAGGGTTTTAGAATTTTGCAAACATAATCTTTTCAACGATGGCAGTAACGAATTTGATGATATCTATGAGGCGCTATTAAATCAGAATGACCAGTATTTTGTACTTAAAGATTTTAATTCTTATGTTGAGACACAGAACAAGATATCGGAAGCCTTTAAAAACAAGAGCAGATGGTCCAAGATGATGATTAACAATATAGCCAACTCCTATTTTTTCAGCAGTGACAGAACAATCGAAGAGTATGCCCAGGATATCTGGGGCTTATAAAGGTGGTGCTGGTATGTGGAGAAAAGAAGTAGTAGCAATGATTCTGGCCGGTGGTCAGGGGAGCAGGCTGGGAGTTTTGACCAGGGACAATGCCAAGCCAGGAGTTCCTTTTGGTGGCAAGTTTCGCATCATTGATTTTGTTCTTAGTAATTGCAAAAGATCAGCCCTGGACACAGTGGGTGTCTTGACCCAGTACAAACCCTTACACCTTAATAAATATCTGGCTAATGGTACGCCCTGGAATTTGGACAGTTACCATGGCGGCCTTTATATTCTGCCTCCTTATGTAACCGAGGAGGGGGGCAACTGGTATGAAGGCACAGCTGATGCTATTTATCAAAACCTGGACTATCTGGAGCAATACAAGCCAGAATATGTTTTAGTTCTTTCTGGTGATCATATTTACACCATGGATTACAGGGAGATGATTGATGCCCATAAAAAAAGTCAGGCCGATTTAACCATAGCTGTTCTTGAAGTTCCTTGGGAAGAAGCTTCTCGCTTTGGGGTTATGAGTATTGACCCTGAAAACCGAATCACTCTTTTTGAGGAAAAGGCGGCCCGTCCTTCAAGTAACCTGGCCTCCATGGGGATTTATGTTTTCAATTACCAACTTTTGAAAAAATATCTGGAAGTTGATAATTTGGATGAAAAATCAGAACATGACTTTGGTAAAAATGTAATCCCTAGAATGCTGGCAGAAGGCAGAAGGCTTTTTGCCTACAAGTTTGCGGGATATTGGCGGGATGTTGGTACCATAGAGAGTTACTATCAGGCTAATATGGACCTTTTAGAAGAAATACCGGCCTTAAATGATATTCTTTTTGGCGATGAAAAAGTCTATTCTAATTATAAGTTTTTACCTCCTCATTACCTGGGAGCAGAGGCGAGGGTCGGAAAATCAATTATTGCTGATGGATCAACAATTTTAGGTAAATTAAATAGATGTATTGTTTTCCCAGGTGTTTATATAGGCAAAGATGTGACCTTAGAGAATTCAATTGTCTTGCCAAATTGCAGGTTAGAGGGTCAAAAAACATATAGAGATGTAATTATAACTGAAGAGGAGATTATTATTGAAGTTTCCGGAGAGGAGGATGCTTCGTGAAGAGATTTGCAGGAATTATTGTCAATAAAAACAGGGAAGACAAGGGCAAATTAGATACTCCTGTTGCTTCAAAATATCGCCTGATAGATTTTCCGCTTTCCAATATGGTTAATGCTGGAGCTAAAAATATAGGCATAGTTGCTGGTAATAACTCTAATATTCTTTCTGATCATATTGGCAGTGCAAGAGATTGGGGTTTACAGAGGATACCTGGAGGGCTTTCCTTTTTGGAGGCTGAACAGATGACTCTGGGTAAGCAAAATGCTTCTAATGATTTGAGAGATCTCTTAAAAAATATAGATTTTATTCTCAATACCAAAGAAGAATATCTTCTCCTTTCGGGTGGTAATTTTGTAGCAAATATAGATTTTCAAAAAATATTTACGGAAAGATGCCTGGATGAATGTGACTTTCTTATTTTAGCTCTAGAAAATAAGCAGGAAGTATCTGATGTTAATGAGGTTATTTTTAATGAGAAGGGAGATTTTGAACTTCTTCGTTATGTTGAAGCACCAGCAAGGCCGCAATATCTCTTTATGGAATCCCTCTTTGTCAGGAAGGATATTCTTTTGGGTATGTTAAGAACAGCCAGCCGGTCGGGAATCTACTGTATGAATGAACTCTTATATAAACTAAGGAGAGATATAAATATTAAGGTTCTGCTTTATGATGATATTTGCTTTTATATTGATTCACCAAAAAGGTATTTTGATGCCAATATGGCTTTTTTAGACCAGGAAATCTGGATTAGTATCTTTAATAATGGATACAGGCAAATTTTTACAAAAAATAGTGATCACCCTCCATCAATCTATGGTTCCCAGGCCCTGGTGCAAAATTCTCTGATAACCTCGGGTGACCATATCAGGGGACAAGTTAAAAATTCAGTTATTTTCAGGAATGTTAAAATAGACAGGG
>CAZUPR010000056.1:0-6602 GCA_964622305.1 uncultured Eubacteriales bacterium | reverse complement strand
TATCCCCTGTGTTGAAGCGTGGGCTCTGTGGGCTGCCCCAAAAGCATCGTTAACAAAAACGTCGGCCAATTCTGCAAGTTCTTTGGCGAATTCCGGATCATTTTCTGTTTCCCTCTTGTCCATCCTGATATTTTCAAGGAGAATAACTTCCCCCTCTTTCATATTTGAAACTGCCTTTTTGACGTAGTCATCCAGGACTACATCCATTTTCTTTACATCCCGGCAAATAAGTTTTTCCAGCCTCCGGGCAACTGAATCAAGCCTTAGGGAGTCAATATATTGACCCTTGGGCCGTCCCATGTGACTGGCAATAATCAATTTAGCCCCATTATCCAGTAAATAGTTAATCGTAGGCAAAGAAGCTATAATCCTGGAATCATCAGTGATATTACCTTCGGCATCAAGCGGAACGTTAAAATCCACCCTGAGAAATACTTTTTTTCCATGGAAATCTATATCTCTAATAGTTTGTTTGCGCATTATTTTATCCTCTGCTCTTACATCTTCTGTCCAACAAAAATTGCCAGGTCAGCCAGACGGCAGGAATAACCCCACTCATTGTCATACCAGGAAAGAATCTTAACCATGTTATCACCAATTGTCATTGTGGAAAGTCCATCAACAATGGAGGAGTTTGGGTTGCCATTGTAGTCAATAGAAACCAAAGGAAGTTCGTTATAGGCAAGAATTCCTTTTAGCTCATTTTCAGCTGCTCTTTTAAGGGCCTGGTTAACTTCATCAGCAGTAACATTCTTTTCCAGTTCACAAACTAAATCGACTATTGAAACGTTAGGAGTTGGAACTCTCATGGCAAAACCATTAAGTTTACCTTTAAGCTCTGGCAGAACCAGAGAAACAGCCTTTGCGGCCCCGGTTGTGGTAGGAATAATTGATTCTGCTGCAGCTCTTGCTCTTCTTAAGTCTTTATGAGGAAGGTCCAAAATTTTCTGGTCATTGGTGTAAGCATGAACTGTTGTCATCAAACCCTTTTTAATACCAAAGTTTTCTAAAATTACCTTGGCCACAGGCGCCAAACAGTTGGTTGTACAGGAAGCATTGGAGATAATATGATGTTCTTCCGCAATATATTTATCTTCGTTTACACCTAAAACAATTGTTATATCTTCATTTTTTGCAGGTGCGCTGATTAGAACCTTCTTAGCGCCAGCCTTTATATGTTTTTCTGCTCCTTCACGGTCAGTAAAAATTCCTGTGCACTCCAGAACTACATCTACGCCTAAATCCTTCCAGGGAAGATTTTCTGGATCTCTTTCTGCAAATACTTTGATTTCTTTTCCATCAACATAAATTGATCCATCTTTTTCTTCAACATCTTTTTGGAAGATGCCGTGTACCGAGTCATACTTCAAAAGATGTGCCAGTGTTTTTGCATCAGTTAAATCGTTAACTGCAACTATGTCCAAACCTTTTTCACTGGCATACCTGAGGGTATTTCTCCCAATTCTTCCAAAACCGTTAATTCCAACCTTAATAGCCATAATAAAAAACCTCCCATAATTAAATAAATTACTGATTATTTATCTCTATCTATACCTATTTATTATATATTAATGTCTAGGTGATATCAAAAAAACTATGCTATAATTTAAATAAATTTCTGAATTTTTAAGGATGAGTAAGATGGAAAAGATTAAAGAATTGCCAAACAACAAATCTCAGGAAATATTTTCTGTAGAGAGCTTTCTTAAAAGAGTTTTAGTAACCTTTCTTTTTATCATGCTAATTTTTGTCTTATCTGTTTTCTTTTTAATTTATACACCATTAAAAAATGAACTTACTCAAAGTTTGCTCGATAATTTTACTCAGCTATCCATGGTACGCTATAACTCTTTACAGAATAATATCGATCGCAGTATTGAGGGGGCTCGAAGTCTGGCCAGCAGAACGGTAATCAGGGATGCGATTGGCAACTGGGACAAAGGAGAAATCTCTTTAGAGGAACTAGCTAACTTCACCCAGCCTAAGTATGAAGATGGCGCCAAAGCCTTGGAATATTTACTCAGAGCTGAAAGAATTGTCGACGGACAGATTATTGCAAATTTTACGTCAGAAGATTTTCTTAATTTTAATTGCCTGGCAGAAGATAGCTTAAAACAAAATGACCAGTTTTCTACTGTTCTCTGTCTAGAAGAGGATACAACCTATTTTCTGATGGTAGCTCCAGTCCTATCGGGTCAGAAGGTTTTAGCCCACGATAAGCTGATTTTTGATTTAACCACTCAGATTCATAATTTATGCACTCCCTGTATTCAATCGAGTCTAGTTTATGAGAGAGATTGTCAAGGTCTGGGCAATGATGCCACAATTTTAAGGCAAGAAGACTCTTCCATACTTTTTCTAAAAGGCGATAGCTTTTATCATGCATCACCTATCGAAGAAGGCACATATTTCATCACAAAGCAAAAGTCTGCTAATTTACTTGAGCCACTTTCACAATTAAGCAGGCAAATCTTTTTCTATGGTATTGTAATTCTCTTACTTTCTCTATCCTTGCTTTATTACTTTGTAATTCATTTTGCCAATAAAAAAATCTTATCAATGGAAGACCGGCAACGTTTTCTCAGAGCAGCCCTTTCAAAATCAAACATGGATCCTCTGACCAAGGCCGGAACCAGAAGATTTGGCGAAAAGGCCCTTAATGACGCTTTTGATCACTTTGTATCCGGTGAAAACTCGCCAGCCCTCTTACTGTTTGATATAGATAAATTGAAGAATATAAATGATAATTTGGGCCACGTTGCAGGAGATAGGGTAATCTCAGCTATTGCTGCAGGGGTTCATTCAGTTATCCGTTCTGATGATCTCCTCTTTAGGTGGGGTGGCGATGAATTTGTCCTTCTTGTTGCTGGTTTGGAAAGAGAACAAGCCCAGGCTTTTGGCGAAAAAATTCTTGATAAGATTAGGTCTCTTTCTATTCAGCATGAAGATTTTCAAATAAAAGCTTCCATATCTATTGGCATATCTTATTTTTCAGAAGACGACAAGAGCTATGAGCAAGCCCTTAATCGAGCTGATCAAGCCATGTACAGGGCCAAAGCCCAAGAAAATAAAAAAATCTGTCTATCTTAACTCTGGGGAAAGAGAATCTTCCTTCCCTCTATCTGGCAAATTTTTGCTTTAATTTGATAAACTGCTTCTATATTTGCTTCATTGATAACTTCAGGTCCACCCTGAGCATAAATCTGCCTATCTTTTAATAAAATAAAGCGGTCACAATAACGGATGGCCAGGTTTAAATCATGAATAACTAGGATTAGAATAATATTTTTTTCCTTACAGACCCTCTTAACCAGATCCAGCATCTCATACTGGTTGCGCAGGTCCAGATTGCTGGTAGGCTCATCCAAAAGCAAAACCTTAGGCTTTTGAACCAGGGCTCTGGCCAGCATGACTTTCTGTTGTTCTCCTCCACTTAATTCATTTACATAACGGACTGCCATTTGGCCCAGGTCCATCTCTTCCAATACTTCCTCCACAATTTTTTTATCCTCATCTGTGAGCCCCCATTTGATATAGGGTCTGCGGCCCAGCATAAGCATGTCATATACTGTAAGCTGACTGTTTTGAAAATCCTGGGCTACAAAAGCCATTTTTTTAGCCAGTTCCCTTAATGGAAGATGAGAAATCTTCTCCCCATCCAGATAAACTATTCCCTGGTCGGCCTTTAAGATTCTGCTCAGGCATTTTAAGATTGTACTTTTTCCTGCTCCGTTGTTGCCAAGAATTCCCAGACACTGGCCTGAATAAGCCTTAAAAGCTACATCTTCTAAGATAAGATCATTTTTTTTATAGGAAAAACTTAAATCTTTGACCTCCATCATCTATGATCACCGCCTTTGAATAATAAATAGAGGAAGAGCGGAGCCCCTAAAAAGGAACTTATGGCCCCGATAGGCAGGACAAGTGGAGCTAAGATGCTGCGGGCCAGAAGATCGCCTGATAAAAGAAGGATAGCACCCATAAGACCAGAAGCAGGCAAAAGCCAGCTGTGATTATTACCCATAAACCTGCGTACAATATGTGGGGCAACAAGGCCAATAAAATTTATCAGTCCCAAATTGGAAATAATAACTGATGCTGTGAGTGAACAAACTAACATATTTAAAATCCTTAAAAGGCCTAGATTTATACCCAGGCTGACAGCTGTTTGCTGGCCGCTTTCCAGGGCATTATAGTCCCAGCGGCTGTAAAAGAAAAAAATACTGGCTCCGACTACTATGGCTGCCATGAGGCGAATCTCCGGCCAGCTGCTTCGTCCCAAATCTCCAAAGGTCCAAAAAACAATGGAAGCCAACTGCAAGTCATCGGCAAAATATTGAATCAAAGCGGTCGCACCCTGAAACATAGATCCAAGAGCAACTCCAGCCAAGACCATAGACTGGGGACCTATCGAGCGAAAACGGGAAAGGGCCAGAATAAAAAAAGACACTGCCATGCTGAAAATGAAGGCTGAAAGGCTAATTAAGATTCTGGAGGCTGAAAAAAGGATAGCAAGGGCTGCACCAAAAGAAGCACCTTGAGCAATACCCAGGGTGCTTGATGAAGCCAAGGGATTGCGCAAGACAGCCTGAAGCACGCAGCCCGAAAGACCCAGGCCCAGGCCACCAATCAAGGCAGTGAGGATTCTGGGTAAACGCAAATTAAAAATAACCTGATTAATATTGGAATCTCCAGACTGGCCCAAAAGTGCCTTAGTAATTTCTATAAAAGACATTTTGTAGGAGCCTGATCCCAGGGAGATAAAAATTATAAATATTAAAATTATAAAAAGAAGGCCCAGAAAGAAAAAATTCCGGGCCCTATATTTTTCGTAGCTTTCCAGCACCTTAATCACCAAGCTTCATTTTTTTAAATTCATACTTATTTGCCTTCAGGATTTCATAATAACTTTCTCCTAAAAGCATTTGGAAAATTTCATCTGCCTTTAGGGCAGGATCAAGATCAGTAAATTCCTGAGGGAAAATGATTTTCCCGGCATAATAGGCATCGGCATAGGCCAGCTCTACATTCATGGCATTGCTTCTAAAAGAAATCTGTGAATAGAGCTGGTCATTTTTCACTGCTGATAGGGAGTCAAAATAGGATGGATTTTTAAACAGATATTCATTGATTAATTCCATACCATTAAAGTCCAAAAAGATTATATCCGGGTCCCATTCAAGGATTTTCTCTAAATCGATATTAAAGGGGCCTTTTTTACCGGTCTGGTCAGCTAAATTCCTGGCTCCAATAAGATCAAAGGGGGAATATGCTCCTTCTGTGCCATCAAAACCATGAGCTCCCTTATAAGAAATGCCTCCTACATAAACTGTGGGCTTATCTTCCTCTGGAATTTTGGAAGTTCTTCCAGCTAAATCCTCTTCAAGACCTTTTAGATAGACGGTTAACTCCTGGGCCCTTGCCTCTTTATGGTAAACCTGCCCTAAAAGATGCAAATTATCATAAAGATCCTCTCCTAAACTATCAATAATAGCTATTGCAAAAACTGGAATAGCAAGCTTTTCTTCTAGAGCCTGTGCATCCTCTTTTTCCAGGGCTGCCACAATCAGCTGGGGCTGCAGCTTGATAATCTCTTCATCATAAGTAAGACCATTATCACCAATCAAAGGAAGCTTGGCAAAAGCTTCTTTATTTATGTAGCTAAAAGGCTTGCTTGCTGTAGCTTTTAATTCATTTGCTTCCACTCCAACTACTAAATCCAAAGCCTGCATATAAGTTGTCAGACGCAGGGCACCAACATTAACACAGATAATTGATTCCAGATTCTGAGGAATCTCCACTTGCCGACCTGTATAATCGGTAAGAATACGCATCTTATTTTCAGAGGAGTTGCCCTGATCGGCAGGTTTGGAATCAAGTTTATTGCAGGCAGGAAAAATCAAAAGGGAGACCAACAAGAAGGCTAGTAGTAGCTTTGTTTTTAAATTTTTCAGCATTTTTGCTCTCTCTCCCTTACCAGCCACGATCATAACCTTTGAAGCAATCCAGGCAAACTTCTTTTCCTTCCTGAACTCTTATTTTATTTTCTGCTGCTAATTCGCCACAGACCTGGCAGGGCACTGAGGCAAAAATTCTGGCCTCCTCTGGCAGGTAATCTTCTGAATCCTGGCAGTCAAAAACCTGATCTACAGGAGCTTCCAGGAGCCAGTCCTGATATTCTTGACGACTCATAGTTCCATCATTGCGCCCTTTTAGGTAAAAACGCATCCCTTTACCAGTGTCTCTTTTAATAAAAGTGAAAGCTTGTTTACCTCTATTCTTGTAGAGCAAGTTTCCCTTTCCTATAGTGCAACTCATGAGAGATTGTATAGCGTCGACACCACAAGCATCTGTTTCAGTAATACAAATAATTTCCTCGTCCAAAGCCGGGCTTAAACCCATTTTCTCTACTGCAGCCATGCAAGCCTTTACACCAATGGCAAGTCCCGGACATTCGTGACCATGAAATTCTCTGGCCTTATCCCAATATTTTTCTTTCATTTGCAACCTCCTGGAGTTTTTTATTTTTCTTTACATTAAAAAAAGACGCAACAAAAGATGTTGCGCCTTCAGGCGTTTAAAGCAAGGAACTTCTTGTTCCA
>CAZUPR010000055.1:0-7048 GCA_964622305.1 uncultured Eubacteriales bacterium | reverse complement strand
AGCGAAGATTGCAAATTTTGTTCTCAATCAGCCCACCACAAAACAGAAGTTACTGAATATGATTTCTTAGATAAGGAAAGTATTTTATCAGAGGCTAAAAATAACGAAGCTCAAGGGGTCCACCGTTTTTCAATTGTCACGGCTGGGCGAAGCCTGGAGGGAAAAGATTTTGATAAGGCCCTTTCAGCCTATAGAAAACTTAAAGAAGAGTGTCAAATTGACCTTTGCGCCTCCCATGGGCTTTTGAATAAGGAAGCCATGCTGGCCTTAAAAGAAGCTGGGGTTAGCAGGTATCACGCCAATATCGAAAGTTCAGAAAGGTATTTTCCACAAGTATGCAGTAGCCACACTTATGAGGATAAGATTCAAGTCATAAAGGCGGCCCAGGAAGCAGGTCTTTCAGTCTGCTCCGGAGGAATTATCGGTATGGGGGAAAGCTTTGAAGACAGAATAGACATGGCCTTAAGCCTGTCCGAATTGGAAATTGACTCTATCCCCCTGAATATTCTTAGACCTATTAAGGGAACTCTTTTTGCTGACCTTCCTCCCCTTTCTGATGAGGAAATCTTAAGGACTCTTGCCATTTTTCGTTATATAAACCCCAAAGCCTTTATCAGGATGGCAGCTGGCAGAAGCAGGTTTGCTGATGGTGGCAAGATTTTATTTCAATCCGGGGCAAATGCAAGTATCACCGGTGACATGCTGACCACTACTGGTACAGATATCGCCGGTGACAAAAAAATGCTGGCTGATTTAGGTTATGATCTTAATAAAAAGGAGCTTGATTTTCAATGAAATCAAATATTTATCAAATGACAAGCATTGGCCTCATGGCAGCTGTAATGGCCATACTTGGTCCCCTGGCAATTCCTTTGGGACCTGTCCCAATTTCTTTTACAAACCTTGCCATATACATTTCCCTCTATAGCCTGGGCATGAAAAAAGGTAGCAGCAGTTATTTGATTTATCTTTTTATTGGCTTTGTTGGCCTCCCGGTCTTTTCCGGTTTTAGCGGAGGGCCCGGTAAACTATTAGGCCCAACTGGCGGTTACCTTTTTGGCTTTATTTTTATGGCCATAGTTTCCGGATATTTTATCGATAAATATTTTGATAAGTGGAAACTTTCCTTCCTTGGCATGGTCCTTGGGACTGCTCTTTGTTATCTCTTTGGCACAGGCTGGCTGGCTTTCCAGGCAAATCTTAGCTTTAACCAGGCCATGGCTTTGGGAGTAATTCCTTTTATTCCGGGAGATCTTTTAAAGATATCCTTTGCAGCCACAATAGGCCCTATGCTTAGAAAAAGACTCATAGAAGCCGGACTCTTTTAAAAAAGACTGGCTCATAGGAGCCAGCCTGCAGCGAAACTTTTAAAGAAGCTCGCCGTATTTTTTAACATAAATGTTTTTAACCAGGGTAGCCAGGGCCATATAAAGTAAAATGGTGATGGCCAGATAGACAAAATAGATGCCTGGCAGAGGAGCTAAACCAATAGCCAGCCCCACTTTTGTAAAGGGTATTGCTGTCAAAAGTGCAATACCTGCAAAGGTTAAGAGAGTAACCTGGTGTGAAGCCCTGCTTTGAATGAAAGGAATCTTGGGTGTTCTGATCATATGAATGACCAGGGTCTGACTCCACATTGATTCAACAAACCAGCCAGCCTGGAAGACGGCGATATAGGTGATAATCATAGCCGGATCTGTAAGCTGGTGGAAAAGCAAACCGCCTGTAAAGAGTGGTGCAATGACAAAATACATAAGAAAATAGGTTGTAACGTCAAAGATTGATGAAATTGGCCCTATCCAGACCATAAATTTTGAAATCGAACTGGCATCCCAGGTTCTGGGTTTTACGAGAAACTCTTTATCAACGTTATCCCAGGGCAGTCCAATACAAGAAACATCATAAATTAGGTTAAGTAAAATTAAGTGCAGCGGGGCCATTGGTAAAAATGGCAAAAAGGCCGAAGCAATCAAAACAGAAAAAACGTTACCAAAGTTAGATGAAGCCGTCAGCTTTATGTACTTAATGATATTGGCATAAGTCTTACGTCCCTCTATAATCCCCTTTTCAATTACCAGCAAATCTTTTTCAAGAAGAATAACATCGGCCGATTCCTTGGCAATATCTACCGCATTATCTACAGAAATCCCAACGTCTGCTGCTTCTAAGGCGGCAGCATCATTAATGCCATCACCCAGGTAGCCAACAGAATGGCCTCTTTCTCTTAGAAGATTGATAACTCTCCGCTTTTGGCTGGGGCTCATCTTGGCAAAAATGGCCGTCTTTTCTGCAATCTCAGAGAGTTCCTCGTCTGAAAAAGCATCAACATCTGAGCCGGTGTAGACCTTATCAAAGGCAATTCCAACCTGTTTACAAACATTTTTGGCTACATCTTCATTGTCACCAGTTATTACTTTTACCTCTACCCCAAGATCATTAAGAGCCTTAATGGCAGCAGCTGCCGATTCTTTGGGCGGGTCAAAAAAGGCCAGATAGCCTACCAAAATCATGTCACTCTCATCAGCGACAGAAAACTTGCCAACTGGTGAGGGATTTTCTTTTCTGGCTACGGCAATAACTCTCATTCCGTCATTGTTGAGCTCCTGGACCTTGGACATCACGTAATTCCGGCGCTCCTCATTAAGCTCCAGAACCTGCCCTCCCTGCTCCATGTGGCTGGAAATGGAAACCATCTCCTCAACTGCTCCTTTGGTAATCATAGTCCTGTGACCTTCATTGTCCTCAACAACAACAGAAAGTCTCCTTCTCTCAAAATCAAAGGGGACCTCATCAAGTTTTTTATATTCAGTTATATTTTGAAAGTTTTCCTCCAGGGTGTTTTCATCCCTGATTTCCATCATTTTTTCAATTATAGCCAGGTCAATAAGATTTTTAAGGCCCGTTTGGTAGTAAGAATTAAAAAATCCCAGGCGCAGAACCAAAGGATCACGCTGACCATCGATATCCAGATGATACTGAAGCTTTACCTTGTCTTCAGTAAGAGTCCCTGTTTTGTCCGTGCAGAGAATATCAATGGCGCCGATATTTTGAATGGAGTTAAGATTCTTAATAATTACCTTTTCTTTACTCATAGCTATGGCGCCTTTAGCAAGGCCCGTGGTGACAATCATAGGCAGCATTTCTGGGGTCAGACCAACAGCAATGGAAACAGCAAAAAGAAGAGCCCCCAACCAATCTCCCTTGGTGATGCCATTAATGACAAAAACTATAGGAACCATGAAAATCATAAATCTTATGAGAACCCAGGAAACCGAGTTAACTCCTTTTTCAAAGATGGTTTCGACAGGCTCTTTGTTAAGATCCTGGGCTATCTGGCCAAAGCTTGTGTCATTTCCAGTGGTGACAACAATTCCTTTACCATAGCCGGTTAAAACGTTGGTTCCCATAAAGGCCAGGTTCTCCTTTTCCAGTGGGGCTGCCCCAGCCTGTGAAAGATTGGCATGTTTCTCCACCGGCTCACTTTCACCAGTTAGAGATGACTGACTTATAAAAAGGTCCTTGGACTCAATAAGACGAATATCAGCCGGAATCATATCGCCAGCTGACAAATGAACAATATCGCCAACCACAATCTCATCCAAAGGAATTTCCTGGGCCGGCTGGCCACTTCTTTGAATATTAGCTGTTGTTTCAATCATTTCCAAGAGTTTTTCTGCTGCATTCCCACTCCTGGTTTCCTGAACAAAGCGCAAGACCCCAGAAATCACAACCATGGTGACAATAATAATCACTGTGGTCAGATTTTTCTCACCCGGCTGGGCCAAAAAAACATCAGTAAAAAGTGACAGACCTGCCAGGGCTATGAGGATGAGGGTAAAGGGATTTATAAAGGCTTGGACCAATCTCTTGGCCAAACTATTACCCTTGTCATAGGTGAGGATATTCTCGCCATATTTTTCCAGGGCCCGCTTTACCTCTTCCTCTGTTTTACCCTCTTCCGAGCTCTCTAAGCTTTTATATACCTCTTCAATTGTACTTTCTGATGCGAATAAAAGTCTTTCTCTAGTCAATGAAAGGCTCCTTCTTCTTGAATATTTTTAGATGCTTACTATTTCGTATTCTTCTTTTAAATAGTTTTTAAAGCCGGCGTGACCCTTCATGTCATCTAAAAGTGCCAGACCTGAAGCTTCAACTCCTTCTAAAACTCCCATGACCTTGGAGCAGGCAAAACATACTCCGGCGATTAAGCCAGCCTCTTTGGCCTTTAAATAAAGCGGATGTTTTTCTTCTTCAAAAACCGGAACCAGTTTTACTGATGGTCCCTCAAAGATAATTTTAACTTCTCCACCCTCTTCATGAATGTCCAGAGCATTAAGCAGGACATGCTGGAAGCACATCTTTTCCCCATTCATGGCATAAAGCAAAACTTTTTTCATTTTGAAACCTCCTTTTTTTACTTAGCAAGCAAAATTTCTGTAAGTTCCTCTGGCTGAAGGACTTGTCCCTGACGATAAACCCTCATATTGCCCGAGGAAAGCTCGTCCATAAGCATTAATTTTCCTTCATTATCAAGACCAAATTCTAATTTTATGTCATAAAGCTCCAGGCCCTTTGTTTGCAAGTGCTGACTGATAATAGCAGTAATTTTTTGTGTTTCTGCCTTAATCTGGGCAAATTGAGCTGCATCCATGATGCCCAAAGCTTCAAGTCCTTCCAGGGTTATAAGCGGATCTCCCCTGTGGTCATCTTTGATAGTGGCCTCAACATAGGCATCAAGCTTATGGCCCTCATTGACATAGGCACCATAACGGCGCAGAAAAGAACCAACTGCCCGGTAGCGACAGATAACTTCCAGACCCTGACCAAAAGCTTTGCCAGCCTTGACCTCCATGCTAACCTGGTCAAAATCAGCCTTCACAAAGTGGCTGGCTACTCCTTCTTCTTTAAGCATTTGGAAGAAGAGAGCTGATACCTGTAAATTTCCCTTACCCATACCTTCAATGGTCAAACCAACCTGGTTGGCTCCGGGGTCAAAAACTCCATTTTCTCCGGTCATATCATCCTTAAAAATTAAAAGATAGTTGCCATTTTCCAGAGCGAATACATCCTTGGTTTTTCCTTCATATACTTTTTTCATCTAAAGACCCCTTTTCATTTGATAGACTTTTGTACTTCTCTATAATTTTCTCTGCACCCTTAAGGCCGTCAACAGCCGCCGACATAATGCCTCCGGCGTAACCTGCTCCCTCGCCCAAGGGGTAGATTCCCTGGATATTGGAGATGAGGTTTTCATCTCTTTTGATTCTTACTGGCGATGAACTTCTGCTCTCAATTCCTGTTAAAAGGGCATTGGGGTTATCAAAACCCTTGATTTTTCTGCCAAAATCTTGAATAGCCTCCCTCAGAGTCTGGCTGACATAGTCAGGCAGGCAAGCCGACAGGTCTGTGAAAGTCACGCCAGGCTCGTAGGTGGGTGTAGGGCCCGGAAGTTTATGCTGGATGCTAGGCTTTCCGGCTAAAAAGTCGCCTAAATACTGGGCTGGTGCCCTGTAATTTGAGCCTCCTTTTTCAAAGGCCAGCCTCTCCCATCTCCTTTGAAATTCAAGGCCAGCCAGAGGATGATCGTTAGGATAATCTTCTGGCCTTACTCCTACAAGGAGGGCCGAATTGGCATTGTTGGCATCTCTGGCGTGATGACTCATACCATTTGTAACCAGTCCACCCTCTTCTGAAGCTGCCGCAACCACATAACCACCAGGGCACATACAGAAACTATAGGCAGGCCTGCCTGTAGTTTTTGAGTGATAGGATAATTTATATTCAGCTGCTCCCAGGGCAGGGTGAGTGAAAGAGCCACCATACTGGGCCAAATTAATAAGTGCCTGTGGATGCTCTATGCGCAGGCCCAGTGAAAATGGCTTCTGCTCCATAGAGATTCCTTTTTGATTAAGAAGCTCATAGGTATCCCTGGCTGAATGGCCTATGGTTAAAAGCAGAGATTGAACAGAAATCTCATCTTGACCATTGATGATGATAGCTTTTAACCGTCCATCTTTAATTATAAGGTCTGTCAGCTTGGAGCGAAAGTGGACTTGCCCTCCCAGACTGATAATTTCTTCCCTGATATTTTTAACAATTTCTCTTAAAAGATCGGTGCCGATATGAGGCTTGGCTGCATAAAGGATTTCTTCAGGGGCGCCAGCCTTAATAAATTCTTCCAGGACCAGGCGGCACCTCTTGTCATTTATTTGGCTGGTAAGCTTGCCATCGGAGAATGTTCCAGCTCCACCTTCGCCAAACTGGACATTACTTTCCGGGTCAAGCTTAGCTTCCTGCCAAAAGGCTTGGATGGAGGCAGCCCTGGCTTCAACCCTGTCTCCTCTTTCGAAGATGAGGGGTTGATAGCCCCTTCTGGCAAGAAGGAGGCCGGCAAAGAGGCCAGCAGGGCCAAAGCCTATGATGGCCGGCCGGGCTGCCAGCGGATTTGGCCCTGAAGGGATCTGATGGTAGGCCAAATCCGGACTTTTATCCAGAGCCAGCTTGCTGGGTCTGGATAAAAGTTTCCCTTCAAAGGACTCTCCTCCGGCAAGAACTAAATCTAAACTGTAGTTAAAGAAAATATTTTCTTTTTTCCTGGCATCCAGGGATTTTTTAAAAATGCTAAAGGAGAGAAGATCAGAATCTTTAATTTTTAGCTTGCTTAGAATCTTTTTTCTAAGCAGACTCTTTTCTTTTTTTGGTTCTCTAAGCTCTTCAAGATTAAGCTTTATTCCATTAAGTCTGAGCACAAAATCCCTCCTCATAAAAGTTTTATCTTATCAAAATTAAATTTTCTGTTTTTTATTTCCTCATTTTTTTATTCCAAGCTTGCTGCCTGACCTGCTATCCAGCCTGATGACCAGGCCCACTGCAGGTTGAAGCCTCCGCAGAGGCCATCTATATCAATAATTTCACCGGCAAAGAAAAGACCGGGGACAAGCTTTGATTCCATTGTTTTTTGCTTAAGCTCGGAAGTTCTTATTCCACCTGCTGTCACCTGAGCATTAGGCCAAGACCGGCTTCCCTTGATTTTAAAGCGCCAATCCTG
>CAZUPR010000054.1:0-7498 GCA_964622305.1 uncultured Eubacteriales bacterium | reverse complement strand
AAAATATAGTAAAATTTGTATGTTGAGAAGGAAAGGAATGTAAGTAAATGACCATTGTTGAAAATGTAAAATTAGAGATTAGAAATGAAATAAAGGAAGCCTTGCAAAGGCTAAGGGACAAGGAGCTTCTAAGCTTTGATGCCCTCCCGGATTTTGTTTTGGAGGTACCCAGGGAGAGGTCTCATGGAGATTTTGCCACAAATCTTGCTATGCTTTTAACTAAGCAGGCCAAGAAAAACCCAAGGGAAATTGCCACCCTTCTTACAGAAGAGTTGAACTTAACCAGGACCCAGGTGGCAAAAACAGAAATTGCCGGCCCGGGTTTTATAAATTTCTATTTAAATGAAGACTGGCTCAAGGCTCTTCTTCCTTTAATACTGGAACAAAAAGACAGATATGGCAGCAGCCAGGCAGGAGCCGGCCGCAAGGTTATGATTGAGTTTGTCTCTGCCAACCCAACTGGTCTTTTACACATGGGCAATGCCAGAGGAGCAGCCTTGGGAGACTCTTTGGCAAAACTTATGAATTTTGCAGGCTATGATGTAAAAAAAGAATTTTATATTAATGATGCCGGCAATCAGATTGAGAACTTTGGCAAATCTCTGGAGGCCAGATATTTTCAACTTTTGGGCCAGGACTTCCCTTTCCCGGAAGATGGTTATCACGGTGAAGATATTAAGGACACAGTTAAGAGAATATATGAAGAATACGGCGATTCACTGGCTGAGGATGAAGACAGAGTAGAAAAATTGATTCAGCTTGCTCTTGGGGAAAAGCTGGAAGCTATAAAAAATGACTTGAAAAACTTTGGGGTTGAGTATGATAACTGGTACAGCGAAAAAACTCTCCATGAATCAGGTAAAATAGAAGAAACAATTGAACTTTTAAGAGAAAAAGGTCTTGTTTATGAGAAGGACCAGGCTGTATGGTTAAAAACTACAGAATTTGGTGAAGAAAAGGATGAGGTCCTGCAAAGATCCAACGGACTGCCCACCTACTTTGCTGCTGATATAGCCTATCATCGTGATAAATTCGAAAGAGGTTTTGATTTATTAATTAATATCTGGGGAGCAGACCACCACGGCCACGTAGCCAGAATGAAGAATGCTATGGGGGCAGTTGGCTATGATCCAGAAAACTTGCAAATTATTATTATGCAGCTGGTCAGGCTCTTTAGTGGGGGCGAGATTGTCAGGATGTCCAAGAGGACAGGCCAGTATATCACCCTTAATGAGCTTGTTGAAGAAGTTGGCAGAGATGCCGCCCGCTATTTCTTTTCCATGCGCAGCCCGGATTCTCACTTAGATTTTGATCTGGACCTGGCTAAAGAAGAGTCTGCAGATAACCCTGTCTACTATGTTCAGTACGGACATGCAAGAATAGCCAGCATTTTAAAGGCGAGTGGCAAGGATAATTTTACTGTTAAAGAAGAGAATCTCCTTCTTTTAAATACTGATGAAGAGGTCAATCTTTTAAGGAAGCTGGCTGATTTTCCTGATGAAATAATTCAGGCAGCTAAAAATATGGAACCTCACAGGCTGGCAGTTTATGCCCACGACCTGGCAGGTCTTTTCCACTCTTTTTATAACAGCTGTAAGGTAATAGGCAGTCAGGACGATCTCATGGAAGCCAGATTGGCCCTGTCCTATTCCACAAAAATTACTTTAAAAAATATTTTAACAATTCTGGGCGTTGACGCACCAGAAAGAATGTGAGGGGGATAAGATTTTGTCTAAGTATATCTTTGTAACAGGAGGGGTAGTTTCCTCTCTAGGAAAAGGCATCACGGCAGCTTCTCTTGGCCGCCTCTTAAAGGCCAGAGGGCTCAAAGTAGCTATGCAGAAATTAGATCCATACATCAACCTGGATCCAGGAATCATGAGTCCCTATCAGCATGGGGAAGTTTTTGTTACCGAAGACGGTGCAGAGACAGACCTTGATTTAGGCCATTATGAGCGTTTTACAGATGAAAATACTAATCGTTACAGTAACTTTACTTCAGGTAAAATTTACTGGTCAGTTTTGAACAAGGAAAGAAGGGGCGAATATGGCGGGGCTACAGTTCAGGTTATTCCCCATATCACCAATGAGATTAAAGATACGGTTTATACTTTAGCAAAATCAACTGAAGCTGATGTTATCATTACAGAAATAGGCGGGACTGTTGGCGATATTGAATCACTTCCCTTTTTAGAAGCCATCCGCCAGATTAAAAACGAAGTTGGTATTGAAAACACCCTTTATATTCATGTCACCTTGGTTCCCTATCTTAATTCAGCTGAGGAAGCCAAAACAAAACCTACCCAGCACAGTGTAAAGGAACTCAGAAGCATTGGTATCCACCCAGATGCAATTGTTACCAGATCCTCCCGTGCTCTTTCACAAGATATGATTGATAAAATTGCCCTCTTTTGTGATATCCGCAAAGAGGCTGTAATCCAGGCAACAGATATGGATTCTATTTATGAGATTCCCTTGAACTTTAAAAAAGCTGGTTTTGATGAGTTTGTTGTTAAGAGACTTGGCCTTAATGCCGGTCAAAGCGATACCAGCAACTGGGAAAAATTTGTTTCTAAAATAAAAAATCCTAAGGGCCAGGTTACAGTAGGCCTGGTTGGCAAGTATGTTGAACTTAAGGATGCCTACATGAGTGTGGCAGAATCCCTAAATCTTGCCGGTGTTGATAATGATTTTGAAGTAAAGATAGAATGGATTCACTCTGCTGATATTACTGCTGATAATGTTGACCGCCATTTAGGTAAACTTGATGGGATTGTGGTTCCGGATGCTGCAGGCGACAGAGGGATAGAGGGAAAAATTCTTGCCATTCGTTATGCCAGGGAAAACAAGTTGCCCTTCCTGGGTATTGGCCTGGGCATGCATCTGGCAGCAACTGAGTTCTGCCGTAATGTTTTAGGCGGCGATAAAGATCTGGCAATAGAAGGCCAGGAAAGCAGACTGGGGGCAAGACCTATTAAAGTCTTACCAGGCAGCAGGGCCTATGGGATTTATCAAACTACAGAAATATCTGAAAGACATCGTAATAAATATGAATTAAATAAAGAATACCTGGAAGAAATGGCTGCCCAGGGAATGCTTGCCAGCGGATTAGAGGCAGAGGCAGACCTGGTAGAAATTCTTGAAATACCAGATCATCCCTGGTTTATTGCAACCATATATCATCCCGAATACAAATCCAGACCTAATAAATCACATCCCCTTTTTAAAGACTTCATAAAAACGATAATCGAAAATAAAGAAAAATAAAGTATTTTCAAATTAAAGGAGGAAGGAAAATGCCATTAGTTAACCTTAATGAAATAATGGAAAGAGCGGAAAGGGAAAAGTATGCTGTCGGGGCCTTTAACTGTAACAACATGGAAATTGTTCAGGCGATTGTAGAGGCTGCAGTTGAAGAAAACTCACCAGTTATTATTCAGGCCAGCCAGGGTGCAATCAAATATGCAGGATTGGATTATATAATAGCCTTGGTTAGAACTGCTGCTGATAATAATGATATTCCCATCTGCCTGCATCTTGACCATGGAACGGACTTCAATCAGGTTAAAGACTGCATAGACCGTGGATTCTCATCAGTTATGTACGATGGTTCCCAGCATTCTCTGGAAGAAAATATTCGCATTACCAAGGAAGTTTTAGAAATTGCCCGGACTAAAAATGTATCAGTTGAAGGTGAGCTGGGTAAAATCGGCGGGACTGAAGATGATGTTCACGTTGATGAAGCTGACGCTAACTACACTGATCCTGAAGAAGCAAAACGCTATGTAGATGAAACAGGAATTGATGCCCTTGCAGTGGCTATCGGCACAGCCCATGGCCAGTATAAGGGTGAGCCTAAGCTGCGCTTTGATATCTTGGAAGAAATTAAAAAGAGAGTTAATATTCCCATTGTGCTTCACGGCTCTTCCGGTGTTCCCGATGAGGCCATTCGCCGGGCTGTTGAACTTGGTGTGAGAAAAATAAATATCGACACCAATATTCGTGAGGCCTTTGTTAAGGGAGTCCACAAGGCAATTGAGGATAACCCACAAGAAATAGATCCCAGAAAGATTCTTGGGCCAGCTAAGGCTGAGATGAAGGAGATTGTCCGGGAAAAAATCAGATTGTTTGGTTCTGCCGGCAAGGGAGGGCAGGCTTAAATGAAGATATTTATTGATACTGCCAATATTGAAGAAATCCGTCAGGCCAGCCAGCTGGGCATTTTAGCCGGGGTAACCACTAATCCCAGTCTTATTGCCAAAGAGGGCCGGGATTTTGTGCAGGTAGTAAAGGAAATCGCGGAAATTGTTGATGGCCCTATAAGTGCTGAAGTTACTGGTCTTACTATGGATGAAATGGTAGCCGAAGCTCTTGAGCTGACGAAGATTCATGAAAATATAGTTATAAAGGTTCCCATGATTGCTGAGGGATTAAAGGCTATTTCTGCCTTAACAGAAAAGGGTATAAAGACAAACTGCACTTTGATTTTTTCGGCCAACCAGGCGCTTTTAGCTGCCAGAGCCGGAGCTTCTTATGTTAGTCCCTTTATCGGCAGGATTGATGATATTGGCTATGATGGCATGAAGCTGATTGAAGACTTAGTGGAAATTTTTGATAATTATTACTTTGATACAGAAATTATTGCGGCTTCAGTCCGCCATCCTATGCACGTAACTGATGCTGCTAAAGCAGGAGCTCATGTTGCCACCATCCCCTGGAAGGTAATTGAGCAAATGATAAAACATCCCCTGACTGATCTTGGGGTGGAAAAATTTTTAAAAGACTGGGAAGGAATGACAAGATAATGGAAAGAGAGTTAGCCCTGGAATTTGTTAGGGTTACTGAGGCTGCGGCTCTTAATTCGGCCAGATGGATGGGCAAGGGTGACAAGCATAAGGCAGATGATGCTGCTGTTAAGGCCATGCGCGCCATGTTTGATACGGTAAATATAAGTGGCAAGGTGGTAATTGGTGAAGGCGAACTTGACCAGGCTCCCATGCTTTATATAGGTGAGGAAGTTGGCAAGGGTGGCGACCGGGTTGATATTGCTGTCGATCCTCTTGAGGGCACTAATTTGGTGGCCAAGGGTATGCCCGGGGCCATTGCTGTAATGGCTGTTTCTGCCGAAGGTGGGCTCTTGCACGCGCCAGATATGTATATGGAAAAAATTTGCGTTGGTCCTGAAGCCAGAGGCTCTATAAATATAAATGACCCAATTGAAGATAATGTTAAAAGAGTAGCTAAGGCTCTTAACAAAGAAGTAGAAGAGCTGACGGTGGTTATCCTCGAAAGAGAGAGGCATGAGAAACAAATAGAGGCCTTGAGAAAGATTGGTGCCAGAGTCAGACTGATTACTGACGGTGATGTTTCGCCAGCCGTTGCAACTGCCATGCCAGACACAGGTATAGATATGATGATTGGCCGGGGTGGTGCACCTGAAGGTGTTATCGCCGCCGCTGCCTTAAAATGCCTGGGTGGTGACATGCAGGCCAGGCTTTGGGCTGAGAATACTCAGGAACTTCAGAGGGTAAAAAGCATGGGCATTGATGATATCGACCATGTTTTGACGATAGATGATATGGTAAGAACCGATGATGTTGTTTTTACAGCAACCGGTATTACTGACAGCGAACTTTTACCGGGTGTGCGTTTTCATGGCCGTTGTGCTATGACAAAAACCCTGGTTCTCAGGGGTATAACTGGAACTATACGCTTCATCGAGGCCAGCCATTCTTATGAGAAAAAACCAAAATATGTGAAAATGGAAGGCTAATATATGAAGGAAAAGATTAATGAATTAGACAAAAAAACCATGGGTGAGCTTTATAAAATAGCTAAAGAACTGGAAATTAAAGGCTATTCATCCTTTCGCAAAAAAGAACTTATTTATGAAATTCAAAAGGCAATTTTAAAGACTGATGATCTTTTGCAGGCAGAAGGAATTTTGGATATCCTGCAGGACGGTTATGGTTTCTTGAGGCCTGTTGCTTATATACCGAGTCATGACGATATCTATGTTTCTCATTCACAGATTAGAAAGTTTGATTTAAGAATGGGGGACAGGGTCAGGGGTCTGGCCCGGCCGCCAAAGGACAATGAGAGAAATTTTGGTCTTTTGCGGGTGGAGCTGGTAAACGGTGAGCCTCCAGAGAAGGCAGCCGAGAGGCTGCACTTCCCGGGACTGACACCTATTTACCCCCTGGAAAAAATAAAAATGGAAACTACCTCCAGTAAGGTTTCATCCAGGATAATTGACCTTTTTGCCCCTATTGGCAAGGGTCAGAGGGGCTTAATTGTTTCCCCGCCCAAGGCTGGAAAAACTGAACTCTTAAAAAATATCGCCAATAGCATTTCGGCAAACCATCCTGAAATAGAAATTCTCATTCTCCTTATAGATGAAAGGCCAGAAGAGGTAACCGATATTGAAAGATCAGTTGAGGGCGAAGTAATCAGCTCGACCTTTGACTCACCGCCAGAGAACCATATTAAGGTTTCTGAGATTGTACTGGAAAGGGCCAAGAGACTGGTTGAACATAAAAAAGACGTGGTTATTCTTATGGATAGTCTGACTCGTTTGGCCAGGGCCTATAACTTAGTAACTCCTCCCAGTGGCAGAACCCTTTCAGGTGGTGTGGACCCCACAGCTCTTTATAACCCAAAGAGATTTTTTGGGGCGGCCAGAAATGTAGAAGAAGGTGGCAGTCTGACTATTTTGGCAACAGCCCTGGTGGACACAGGCAGCCGCATGGATGATGTTATTTTTGAAGAATTTAAGGGAACCGGCAATATGGAACTGATTTTAGACCGCTCTCTGGCGGAAAAACGTATTTTCCCTGCCATTGATATTAAAAAATCTGGTACCAGAAAAGAAGAGCTTTTATTGAGTGAAGAAGAGCTTAAAGTTGTCTGGTACTGCCGCAAAAAGCTTTTCCCTGGAAGTGATAATGCCGAGACAGCTGATATGTTGATAAATTCTCTAAAGAACACGCCCAGCAATAAAGATTTGATCCGGGCATGGCCAGAGATGTTTAAATAATAAAGGAAGGTTTTTCATGTTTAAATATATTTATTCAAATGAAGAGGGAGACCTTTTTGTAGATGAAGATTTTTCAGCTCTGGGCCGGACTGGCCAGGACATTGTAGAACCTTTGCCTGAGGAAATGATTCCACTTCCAGAGGGGTCTTCCTTTGTCCTCTTACCAGAAAGAAGGGCCCTGGTCATGAAATTCGATTCGTTTATTCCCTATCCATATGAAGAAAATTTACCGGTTGGGGCTATTCTGCCTCAAGGCTACACCAGAACTCTTTTACCTGCTTTTATAAAAGATTATGAAAATGTGGCCCGTCTGCCTCTTTTTGGCTATACCATGGCGGCCTGGCGGGACGGGGAGTTTTATGTAGCTGCCATGAAAACTGATGAGGATGATAAGTGGAATCCCAGACACTTTAACGGGCCGGATTTGCGGGAGAAGATAAATAAACTTAGAAATCTTTATCC
>CAZUPR010000053.1:0-7502 GCA_964622305.1 uncultured Eubacteriales bacterium | reverse complement strand
AAGGCAGTGGCACAGAACAAATATCGGATGAGCAGACAATGACGATTACAGCAACAGCTTATGATTCAACAGCTCAAGACAATACAGATATAGCAAGAGCTAAAGCAGCAATTGAAGCAGGAACCTACACAGCAACTCAAGCAGCAGTTGGAGTTGCAAGTGCTGCAGCTACAAAAGCTCAAACTTTAGTGAATGCACTAGAATTAGAAGGAACAACAGCAACAATAGTGGCTGGAGACTTTACAGCTGCAACGGCTGGTACTTCATTAGCAGATGCAGGAACAAACGGCTCCTTTAAGTTCACAGTAAAAGTCAATAAAGGAAGCGGCACAGAACAAATATCAGCTGAGCAAACAATGACGATTATAGCAACAGAGTATGAGCCAAGCTCAGATGTTAAGCTAAGTGATTTAACAATTGATGGGAAAACTGTAACAGGCTTTAATTTAACAACAGTGATTTATAATGTTGAGCTTGAAGCAGGAACAATAGTAGTTCCAACAGTAGCAGCAACAGTAAGTGATACAGGTAAAGCTACTGTAAAAGTAACAAATGCAGAAAGCCTACCAGGTGCAACCACAGTACTTGTAATTGCAGAAGATAGAAGATCATTGACTTATACAATTAACTTCACAGTGGCAACAGACTAACATCCGGGGACGCAAAGCCTAACATTCGAGGACGCAACTTTCTGTCTGACATATGGGGACGGAGCTAGTAGAAGGAAAACAAGCTAGCCCCTAATTCCAGCGGGTTTATTTGTAAATATCACCCCTGCTGTCTATGTCAAAAATAAAAATTAATATTTCCTGATGAATGATTCGGAAAATAGCTCTATATTTTCCTATTCTAAGACGGAAGACATCATCGTAAATCGAATTGTGATATTTTGCAATATCATAATTTTTTGCAAGATTTTTGTCTCTGGATATTTCTGTAAAAGCTTTAACGAAACGGATACCTATAAGCTTGTTCTTTTTAATAAATTTTTCAGCATTTTTAGAATATTTAATCTTGTAAAAGCTCATTCAGGGATATCTCCTCTCCTGATAAATCAGAAAGGTCGATGTTCATTTTCTCGAATTCTTTTTGTTCTTCTTTGGATACAAAATCACAACTTTCTTTTAAAAAGCTTAAAAGGTCCATTTCCTCAGCTTGATTGATTCTTTGGATAGCAGAAGACCAAAGCATTTCAGAAAAGCTAATTCCTTTTTTTATAGCATGTTCGCTGATAATTTTATAATCTTCCTCTCTAAGAGAGATATTTTTTCTTATCGTCCTGCTCATATTATTACCTCCCAGCATCATTAAAAAAAGTGTGTACAGTGTGTATAGTATGTATATTGTGTATTGTACCATTTTGCATCTGGGGATGCAACATTCTGTCTGATGGAGGGGAAAGGAAATTGTAGACAGGATAGTTGTATAGAGATAATATATGTGGTAGAATGGACTTAACCAATTGGTTAAGTCCATTCTTTTGTAGGTGCATAAGTAGTGAAAATAAACTTTGAAAACAAAAAAGTAAAGAGGTATTTTGAAAACTTCAATTATATTAAAAAAGAAAAAGGTATTGAAGTTGCCAAACAAGTAAAAAAAAGAATAAACCAGTTAGCGGCTGCAGAAAATTTTTCCGAGTATTTAGAGATTGGCTTGGGACGACCTCATTTGCTTGTTGGGGATCTAGAGGGAAGATATGCAATTGAAATAAATGCACATTTAAGGTTAATAGTAAGGCCAATAACAAAAAATTTAGATGCAGAAACTTTGGTAAACTGTGAAAGTATTATTATAGAAGGAGTGATGGATTATCATGGTGGAAAACAAGAATGGCTTATCCCTTGAGTTAATAATTCATCCAGGAGAGACTTTAAAAGAAGTATTAGAGGATAGGCATATGACTCAAAAGGAGTTATCAGTACGAACAGGTGTAACAGAGGCACATGTAAGTCAACTGATTAAAGGACAAAAAAACATATCTGTTAGCTATGCCAAAAAGTTATCTTATGCCCTGGATATACCAGCTAGCTTTTGGATTAATTTGCAATCTAATTATGATAAAGAAAAAGATGATTTTGAAGAAGTGAATAACATACTGCAAGAAGAACTGGACTTGTTGCAGAAATTAAAAGATATAATTGATTATGCGAAAAAATTAGGTTTTCTTCCAGAGAATTCTTATGATTCTAAATTAGTAATTAATCTAAGACAGTTGCTCAACATAAGTAACTTGTTGAGCATACCTGATCTTGCAGAGCTTGGGTCATATAGATTAGCAAAAGGGGTAAATATAGATCCCTTTGTAATGTTTACCTGGTTGAGATTATCTGATTTGGTGAGCAAGGGCCAGCGTGCTTCGAATTCATTGGATGTAGGGAAAATAGTAGAGGTAATACCAGAAATAAAAAGATTAATGTTTAAAGACTATAAAACTATTGTAGCTGAGCTACAGGAATCACTATTAGAATGTGGGGTTGTATTTTCTGTAGTAGAAAGTTTTAGAGGTGCGCCAGTACAAGGTGTTATTAAAAAGAACAATGATGGAACAATTAATTTAACTATGACAAACAGATATAAGTTTGCCGATATTTTTTGGTTTACTTTTTTTCATGAAATAGGGCACATTATAAACGGGGATGTCGACGATAGACTTATAGATTATGAAAATGTAGAAACAGAAAAAGAAACAAAAGCTAACGAATTTTCAGCTGAGATATTAATACCATCAAAGTTTTATGAAGCTTTTATTCAAAAGAGAGATTTTTCTTCTTCTAGCATTGAAAGGGCCGCGAGAGAGCTTGAGATCCCAACTTTTATTTTAATCGGAAGGTTACAAAGAGACAGATATTTACAGCACTATGAATACTCAGACCAGAAAATAAGATATAAATGAGTGATTATACACCCCATTTGTTTGGTTATTAGAGGCGATTAACATTTAGGGACGCAACATCTTATCTGATATTGCATGAATATTCGCATTATGCAAGGGAATATTCATTTTCAGATAAAAAGTTGCGTCCCCGGGTGTTAGTCTTGGTAGGTTTCGATGATCTCAATGAATTTGTCGACGTTGGCCAGGAAGGTGTCGATCATATCGGGGTCGAAGTGCTGGCCTCTTTCTTCCTGGAAGAGGTTGATTATGCGGTCGTAGTCCCAGGCGGGTTTGTAGACCCGGACGCTGGCTAAGGCGTCGAAAACATCGGCAATTGCAGAAATCCTTCCATAAGGATGAATTTCCTGGGCGGCTAGTCCTTGTGGATAACCACGGCCATTCCATTTTTCATGGTGCTGGCGGGCAATAATGGACGAAGCTTTTATAATCCGCCGGTCGGAATTTTTCAAAAGCCTGTAGCCAATATTGGTGTGCTCCTTCATTTCTTCAAACTCTTCATCAGTCAGCTTGCCGGGCTTCTTCAAAATAGAGTCGGGAATGGCAACCTTGCCAATATCGTGCATGGGGGAAGCCATTTTGATCAGCTGAACCTCCTCCTCACTCATACCAATCAGCTGGGCCAAAAGTGCGGAAATCTCGGCCACCCTCTTAACGTGATTGCCCGTTTCCTTGCTGCGGCTCTCGCCAATTTCAGCCATAAGAAAAATAATTTCCTTCTGGGTATTTTCAATCTCCTCATTCAAAATGGCGTTGGCCAGGGACTTTTCGGAATAGGCGGCAACCATGCGCAGATTGTTAATGTCCTCCTGGGAAAACTCCTGACTCTCGGTCATCTTGTTGACAGCCTGATAGGCCCCCATAATTTTCCCCTCATTATCGTACAAGGGCAGGGCCAGAAGGGCCTTGGTCCGGTAGCCGGTTTTTTTATCCACCTCGCAGTTAAAATTGGGGTCAGTGTAGGCATCGTTGGTGATGTAATCTTTTTCAGAAGCAATCACATGGCCCACAACTCCCGTCCCTCCCGGAATTCTAATTTCCTCAACCCCGTGAGCAACCTTGGTCCAGATTTCATTTTTATCGGCATCATAAAGCCAGATGGTACAGCGGTCGGCCACAATCAGGCGGCGACCCAAATCGGCCATTAGTTGCAAGAGGCGGTTTAGGCGGGCTTCGTTGGCGATTCTCTGGGCATAATCAAAAAGAACGGCCAGCTTTTCATCGGCGGAAGGTTCGGGCCGGAAGGCACTTTCGTATTTTTCCAAATCAATATCAAGGTCATGGTCCAGCATATGTGCAATCCTCCTTCGGATTTTGCTCAAAAGCAGTTTAAAATTCAGAATATTGTGTTAATATTATCTCATAAGTATATAAATTATACCTTTATTAGCCCTTTTTAAAAAATAGGCCATTATAAAGTAGGAGGAAGTGATCTGATGACGATTTTTTTTAGGAAAAAGGCTCTGACCTGGGCCCTGATTTGCATTTTTTTTCTGGGGATTTTTGCACCAGCCTGGGCTGAGGAAATTGATTTAAAGGCAGATGAGCCCCAGATTTTGGGTGCCGATGAGCTGGAAACTCCTTATGGTTTGGCATATGATGCCGATGGAAATGCCCTCATTATTGCCGACAGCAGGAATCACCAGATTTTGAGTCTGGACCTGGCTAGCCTGGAGATGACGGTGGTGGCTGGAAAAATTCAGGGGGCTGACCGTTTTGGCTTCCCGGCTGCTGGCTATAAGGATGGGGATGTCGAGGAGGCACTTTTTAATCGCCCTCGCGGTGTTGCTGTTGCCATGGATGGGTCGATTTTGGTTGCCGACACCGGAAACCACGCGATAAGGCAGATTTCTGAGGGTCGGGTGACAACCATCGCCGGCGGACGCAAGGTTGGTTACAAGGACGCGCGCAGCACTCAGGCGGAGTTTAATTTTCCGGCTGGGATTGTGACTGATGCTAAGGGCAATATTTATGTTGCCGATTCTTTTAATAATGTGATTAGAGTGATTGATCCGGCGGCCAGGGTGACTACCTATGCACCTCTTGCTGCTGGAGCTGATGGAGGAGCTGGGCTTGAGATTGCTTTGAACGAGCCGGCTGGGTTGGCTTTTGATGCGAAGGGCAATCTTTATGTTGCCGATTCTGGCAATCATAGGATTGTGAAGATTGATGCCAAGAAGAATGTGACAGTGGTGGCCGGAAAAACTGGTCCTTTGGACAGGAATAGTGGCTACGCCCTGGGCGGTTATATGGACGGGCCGGCTAGCCTTGCCACCTTTAATTTCCCTAAGGGGGTTCTGGTTACGGACGAGGGCAAGATTCTTGTTGCCGATACCTACAACCATGTAATCAGGCAGATTGAAGAAGTGGGCGGATCTTATCAGGTTTCAACTATTTTGGGCAGCGGGAAGGCTGGCACCAGTATTTTGGGGCCGGGGCAGGTGGAATTTGATGGACCGGTTGCGCTGGCTTTGATTGAGGACACGCTTTATGTTGCCGATCACTGGAACGGGCGGCTTATCAGCCTTCCCGGGGGTGCGGAAAATATTCTTATAGATGAGGAAGGTGCGATCGCTGAAGGAATTTCTGTTTATTTGAATGGAAACAAAACAGTTTTCCCTGACGTTCAGCCTTTCATTCGTGACGGACGGGTTCTGGTGCCTATCAGAGGATTGGCCCAAGCCTGGGAAGCCGAAATTTTCTGGAGTCAGGCCGACAGAGCCTTTACAATTCTTAAGAATGGTAAAATTGCCGAATTTAAGGAAAGCGCAGGCGAGCTTTCCATTTATCAAGACAGATCCATGGTCCAGCTGCGCAAGCTGAGCGAAAAACTTGGACTGGATATAGAATGGCTGGGCGACCAGCAAACCGTAGTAATTTCTAATTAACATTTGGGGACGCAACATTCTGTCTGAAAATGCATCAATATGCAAAATTTAAATTGAATATGCATTTTCAGATAAAAGGTTGCGTCCCCGGGTGCAGAAGTTGGGGGGCACAAGTATGAGCATGGACACGAGCATGAGTGACTATAGATTACAGGTTAAGTTCTGGGGGGTGCGTGGCTCAAAGCCTACCCCCGGCAGAAATACAATACTTTTTGGGGGCAACACTTCCTGCGTGGAAGTCTTGGCTCAGAAAAAAGTGGAAGGCGACGACTGGCAAACCTACAGCCGGGTGATTTTTGACGCCGGAACGGGTATAGCCAACCTGGGTCAGGAATATCAAAAAGCTGGCCTGGAGGCTGATGTCTTCTTTTCCCATCTCCATTGGGATCACATCCAGGGTTTACCTTTTTTTGCCCCACTTTACGTCCCGGGAAATATTTTTCGCCTCTATGGTGAGAATAAGGATGCCAACGGCATGAGCTTTCAGCAGGTAATCGAAAAGCAGATGCGGCCTCCCCATTTTCCTATCACCATGCAGATGATGAAGAGCCAGTTTAAATTTATCCCCATCGAGGCTGGTCAGGTGATTGAGCTGCCGGTAATTGAAGGGGCCCAGGGGCTTGAGGGTACTCAAGGGCTTGAAAGGGCGAGGATTATAAGTTTTCCGGTCAATCATCCTAATGGCTGCCTGTCTTACAGGATTGAGCTTGCGGATGCCAGGGTTGTTTTCGCAACGGACACTGAGCCAATGGAAAGTGAGGCGCGGCAGGCTGATTTTCTGAACTTTATTAAAGGTGCCCAAGTTTTTATCTACGACACCCACTTTACTGATGCCGAGTATTTTGGCCAGGCTCCCAATGCGGACTTTAGTCACAAGAAAGGTTGGGGCCACTCGACCTGGCAGGAAGGAACCAGGCTGGCTAAGCAGGCGGATCTTGATTATTTGGTTCTATTTCACCACAAAGAGGATCGGCGTGACCGCGATCAGCAGGAAATTGAAATTTTTGCCCGTCAGGAGCATGCCAAAACTGTGGCGGCCCGTGAGGGGATGACGATGAATATTAATGCAGGCGGTGAGGCAGCTGAAAAAGTGGTCATTAATTACCCATATTAGTCTGTTTTTCATATTTGCTCTCCTCCTCTTTTTCAATGTTTTTGAGACCCTGGATTTTAGGGCCCAGGACATGCTTTATCAGAAGGAGGGGCGGGCGGATGCTGAGATAGTGCTTCTTGCTATTGACGATGAAAGTCTGGAGATGCTTGGGCGCTGGCCCTGGCCCCGGGATTATCACGCCCAGCTTTTAGCCACTTTGGCTGAGGGAGAGCCGGCGGTTATCGGCTTTGACGTGATTTTTTCCGAGCCTTCTTTTGACCCGGATGACGATGCAGCTCTGGTTGCCCAGGCTGAATCTTTGGGTGACAGCTTGATCTTTCCGGCCTATGGAACTTTTGCGCCCACGGCCAGCAAGGGCAGGCTTGAGGCTTTATCGGTAACCAGACCTTTTGCAGCCTTGGATGAGTTTAGCCAACTGGGTCATATTAATACACTAATGGATAATGATGGCTTGGTACGGCGGACAATTTTGACTATTCAGTCGGCTGACGGCGGACGCGGTGATGCTGGCGCTGGCGGGCAAATCGGCGACAAGATTGTCTACCCAAGTTTTGCCTGGAAGGTCTACAAAAAATATGCCGACGATTTGGCTCTTTCTATGGAAGAG
>CAZUPR010000052.1:0-7508 GCA_964622305.1 uncultured Eubacteriales bacterium | reverse complement strand
GAATATGATATAATCTTTCCTGACAGTTTAAGGAGGAGTTTTTTTGTATAAGGGAATATTAGACATTTTAGCTTTTTTTCCAGAAAAAATAAGGAAAAAAATTACCAGGAAACTAACCTGGTATTTAGCAGATAAGTATGCAAATCTGACTATTGAGGGTTTTGATCATGTAAAAAAAGATCAGTCCTATATTTTTGTTGCTAATCACCTTTCTAATTTAGATGGCCTCTTATTATCAAAGGTTTTCACAGAAAGAAATATTGATGTCTTTTTCCTTGCCGGAGTGAAATTAAAGGGTGAAAACTTCACTAATCTAGTTTTAGAAATTGTACCTCATATAGAAATAGAACCTAACAAACCAGACCGCAAGGCTATCAGACAATCGGTGGAAACCCTAAAAGCAGGAAAATCCATTTTAATTTTTCCTGAAGGAACCAGATCCAGGACTGGTCAGTTATTAAAAGCCAGGTCAGGAGTGAACTTAATTGCCAGAATGGCTGGGGTTGAGATTCTGCCAATAGCTATCACAGGCACAGAAAAAACCATGCCCATAGACAAAGAGGGCAAGATGTCCAGAGAAAGACTGGTTGAATCGGATATTAAACTTGTTTTTGGTAAAAGTTTCAGACTGGAAGATCTGCTGGAAAGCGAAAACCCGGCTGATCAAATGATGTTAAAAATAGCAGAATTATTACCCGAGGAATACAGGGGATATTATAAATAAAGAAACTAGAAGGGGGTATTTCCTATGTGTGAAGGTAAAATACAGGTATATACAGGCGATGGTAAAGGAAAAACAACTGCAGCCATTGGTTTGGCAATCAGGGCCCTGGGGGCCGGAAAAAAGATTCTCTTTTTACAGTTTATGAAGTCTAAGGCCTATAGCGAGCAAGATATACTGGAAAATCTTTCAGAAAATTTAAAGTTACAAACACTTGGAAAACCTTTCTTTATTGCCAGAAAAGAAGATATGGGATCCGGAGAGTATGAGAAGTGGAAAGAAGAGGTTGTCTTTTTTGAAAAGGGCAATCCACCCCAAGAGTATCTTGACCTGATTAATAAAGGTCTGGCAGATTTATACAAAACTCTTAAAAGCAACGAATATGACATTATTATTTTAGATGAAGTAAACGTGGCCCTTTATTTTGAACTTATTGATAAAGATGAATTTATTAAAAATATTCTTGAGAGGGAAAAATCTATTGAACTTGTTTTAACGGGGCGTAAGGCTCTGCCAGAAATTATAAGTCTGGCAGATTTGGTAACAGAAATGGTGGAAATAAAACATTATTATAAAGATCAGAATCTGGAGGCCAGAAAAGGCATAGAAAATTAAAGAGACCTAATCTGGACAAAGAAAGGCAGGGCAAGCAAAAGAATTTATTTTTTACCCAGGGCCAGATAGTAATTTTGGGCTGGCAGTGTAAAATTGCCGGCCTTTAAATTTTTAAGAAATTCTTTTTTTGCATGATCAGCCGCGTAAGAAAACTCAGAAGAAAGCTCGTCCAGGATGGCAGAGTTCTCCAGGTAGGCACAGGAATCTTTTACTTCTTCCTGGAAATTGATTATTATGGTTTGCTTGTAGCCCAGTCTAATGAATTCCGTATTTATTTGGTCAGAATTCTCCAAAAAGTCATGGTAGGGATAGATTTTTGTTAAATTTTTCTGATGACTTTTTTTAAAGTCTTCCCATTCTGCAAAAAGACCTTGGTAATTAATAGCATAATCATCGGCCATTAAAAGAGAGCCGGAACTTTTAAGACTTTCAAATACTTTCTTTTTAAATTCATCATTAAAGTATTTTCTGGAAAAAGAAAGGATAATTAGGTCGTAGGAGGCAGGAGTGGCAAACTTTAAAAAGTCCCTGGCATCCACTTTCTCAAAGCTTATATTTTTTCTGTTCTTTTTGTTGTCCTTTATGGCCTGGCTAATCATCTTATCTGAAATATCAATACCCATATAGTTTACCCGGTCTGGAATAATATTTGCCAAAGCTCCATTGCCACAACCAATTTCCAGTACTTTAGCTTTATCTTTTAGTTCCAGAAAAGAAAAGAACTTTTTATAGCTCTCTAAAAACCCACTGCTCATATGCGAGGAGTGGGTTTTGTTTTTTTTGTCATATATTTTTCCTATATCTCTGTGACTGACATAGGCTTTTTTGTATTTTAAATTTGTTTGCTTAATCGTATAGAGAATACTCATTAGAATTTTTCTCCCTGTTTTTTAGCTTTTCTTTTATTTTACCAGGTACTTGTCAGGGCTGGTGTGGGCACCATTAAGTCTGACTTCAAAGTGTAGGTGAGGGCCAGTAGAAAGACCAGAAGTACCAACTTCTGCAATCTTTTGACCAGTTGCTACAACATCGCCTACCTTAACAGAAAAAGCTGAAAGGTGGGCATAAAGACTGCCTAAACCGCCACCATGGTCAATGATAACACAGTAGCCATAAGCTCCATTATATTTTGCCATGATTACTGTTCCTGAGTTGGCCGCCAAAACGTTTTTACCATAAGAAACACCAATATCTATACCAGTATGCAGCTTATTAGTATTTAAAATTGGGTGATTACGGTAGCCGTAAGGCGAAGTAATTCTGTAGTAACCAGGTGTTGGCCAATATAGGGCATTAGGGCTAACTCCACCTGTGCCCTGAATGGCTCTGATTTCTTGTTCAATGATTTTGGACTGGGCTTCAAGTTCGTCCAACATGGCTTCATAGTATTTTTTATCTTTATTTATGGTAGTTATAACTTGCTGATGTCTGGAAGAGGCTATTGATAGTTCATTAGTACGGGCTTCTTTTTGGCTTCTCAGCTCTATTAATCTGTTCTTCTCCTGTTCAAGAGCAGCCTTGGCATCATCCAGTTCCTTCTTTTCCTTTTCCATTTGACTAATTAAATCTTTATCGTTTTTAGCAACGATTTTCATGAGTTCATAACGGGAAAGGAAGTCTGAAAAAGAGGTAGCTCTAAAAAGAACATCTAAAAATTTAACTTCACCTTTAATATAGATGTCTTTAAGACGACCCTTTAAAAGTTCAGATCTTTCATCTAACTCTTCCTCTTTAAGGCCAATCTCACCTAATATTTTTTCGATATTTTCTTCCGACAGCTCCAGGCTGTTGTTGATTTCGTTAATAGAAGCATTTGTTTTTTCAAGAGTGGAGGTTATTTGGTTTAATTCACTTCTGATTTTCTTTTGTTCAGCTTCCTTTGCTGCAAGAGCTTTTTGTGTTGCATTTATTTGTGAGTTTAATTCTTCCTGTTTTTTAATAGCATCATCAATATTGTCTGCAAAAACTAAAAAGTTGAAAGAAAACAAAAGCAAGATGGAAACAATTTTTATAAAAAGACTTTTTCTCATAAGTAAAAACCCCCCTTATCACTATGATTATAATACACTTTTAAATGTAATTCAAAAAATTATTTATATGAATCAAGGCTTTGCAGAACTTTTTCAAGCTGATCCAGATCTCTGCCATAAGCAGTCCAGTTTCCCTGACGCAGATTTTCCTGAGAACTTTCAAAAAGTCTGTTGGCTCTGTCTATTAATTGAGCTAGGGTGGAATCTTCTACAGAGGATGATTCATCTTCTTTTTCCACTGGTTCAGCCGATGATGATCCTTCATAACCAAAGAGTCTTTGTAAGCCCGCTTCTAGAGTTGGCTCCATAATAATATCATCCCCATAAGCCAGAATAATTTGTTTTACTTCCGGCAGAGCATTGGCATTATCTGACCGCAAATAAAGTGGCTCAACATATAAGAGGGAATCTTTAATTGGTATAACCATCAAGTTGCCTCTGACAACTGATGAACCCTGCCTTTCCCAAAGGGTGAGCTGGGAGGAGATGGTAGCATCCTGGTCAATACGTGACTCAATTTGCATAGGTCCGTAAATCAGCCTCTGTTTTGGAAAGGTGTAAACAAGGAGCTTACCGTAGTTATCGCCATCATTGAGGGCGGCAAACCAGGAGACCATATTATTTTTTTGATAAGCTGTATAAGGCTGAACCAGAACAAACTCAGCTTCATCACTGCCTGGCAGGGCCATTGTGATGTAATAAGGCCTTACAGTAACTAAATCCTTGTCGTATTTTTCTGTTGCAATACTCCAGGCATCTTCCCTGTTAAAGAAGGTCCGTGGGTTATCCATGTGGTAAATTGAAAAAATGCTGGACTGAATATCAAAGAGTTCAACCGGATACTTAACATGCTCCCTTAAACCTTGGGGCATGAGACTGGCATCTTTAAAGAGACCAGGATAGACATTATTGTAAGTCATAACTACAGGGTCTTGTGAATCGTAAATATAAAAATCGGTTGTCCCCTCGTAGGCGTCAATTACAACCTTTACTGAGTTACGGATATAGTTGTAGGATTGATAGCCACTGTAAACTGGTTGCGAGTAGGGAAAACGGCTGCTGGTAGTATAACCATCAATCATCCAATAGAGTTTACCTTCATTAATAACCAGATAAGGGTCACTTTCATACTTCAAAAAGGGCGCAATTTTTTTAACCCGGTCGGAGATATTGCGATTTATAATTATTTTACTGTCACTGCTTAAAGCACCGGACAAAAGAATTTTAGGTGTTTTGTTGTCGATACTAAAGGCAATCTTATTTAAGAGACTAAGTCTGATACCAGCCTGGCCGGAATAGACTGTTTCAGCATTATCATTTTCTGTGGGATAGTTAAATTCTTTTTCATCGGTATTTATAATAATGTAGTTGTTACTTATAGTGCCAAAGTAGATTTCTGGCTTGGTAATGGTTAGTTCTTCATATTCACTTTCGGGAGGAATATTTTTAACAATTAATTGTGGCTGCCCCTGGGCAGTTATTTTATTTACTGGTGAAATAGCAACTCCATAGCCATGAGTGAATTTCAGGTGTTGGTTAATCCAGTTCTTAGCCTGATCAGGCAGGCGGGAGTGGTCCATTTCTCTGGCAGATAAAAAGACCTGCCTTTGCTCACCATCTAAGTTATATCTGTCTATAGAAATATTAGAGAATTGGTAGTAGAGTCTGATACTTTGTAGCTGGTTGTAAATAGCCTGGGTGGGGCGGAAGTCGTTGACCCGGATATTTTTAATGGTGTTGGAGGCTTCCTCGATATCATCAGCAGAAAGATTCCAAAGGGCGGGGAATTCACGCCTTTCAACCTGGTCAAGATTATAGGCAATCTGGGTGTATTCGATACTCCTTTTAATGTAGGCTTCTTCCTTGCTAAGTTCGTTGGGATTTACCAGGAAGTTTTGGACTCCAAGTTCGGCAAAGCCACCGGCAAAGGTTATGAAAGCCAAGATCAGGGGGCCGGCCAGGGCAAGCTTTAAGTTTTTCTTTTTAAGGCCAGTAATGATGCTGACCGCAGAAAGAAGGGCCAGGGCCATTTTTAAATAGTAAAGATTGAGGCTTACGTAAACATCGGTAAAACCAGCTCCATAAACTGAACCATTACTTGAGTGGACCAAATTAAGTGACTGAACATAATAATTGGCAATGAGGAGGAGGAAAAAAACAGAAATTAAAAGGCCAAATTTGTGAAAGAGATTTTCGGCAAGGTTTTCCATCCTTCTATAATAGTAGACGTAAGTTAGAGCATTTAAGAAAATTATGGTCACAGAAACAAAGAGCAGGGGTGAAAGAATATTTTCAATCAGAGGCATGGTGAAAAAATAAAAGCCTATATCCTTGTTAAAGAGTGGGTCTGCCAAATTAAAGGATACTTGATTAATAAAAAGCAGGACATCCTTCCAAATTGGACCAGTGAAGAGAAAGCTAATAAGAAAAGAATAAAGACCGGCAATAGAAAGGATTTTCTTTTTATTTGGTTTTCTGACCGACATGCTGATGTCAATAATATCATTCTCTTCTATATAAGTATCAGGTATGGAACGAACTGTTTTTAAAAGGGTGAAGAAGGAGAGGGCCAGGGTCAAAAGGAAAATTCCCACTCCAACGGAGAGTTTAAAGAGAAGGTTTTTTAAGAAGACTGAAGAGTAGCCAACCTCTTTAAACCAGGATAGACTTATCCAAAAGTTGTTTAAAAGAGGCAAGAGGAGTAAAAATAAAACTAGTAAAAGCGGCAAAAAAGAAACTTTGGGCATCTGTGGCATTTTTATATTTACATTAGGTTTTCTGAATTCATTATTATTACTATTATTGTTAAACATAAGACCTCCTAAGGATTAGATTAAATAGATTAATTAGATAAAATTTTAACTACAATAAGAAATATTTTATTATTTTCCAATTATACTATATTTTTAAAAATATGTTTAAAAGAAAAATAATAAGGTTATGTATAGCTAACCAATCAATAGGAATAAGAGAAAAAAATATAAGGAGGCTGATTAAGATGTTAATTAGAAATTGTTCGGGTGGAATTGTCTTTTGGGAAGACAGCGTTTTGATTCTCAAGAATGAAAAAGGAGAGTGGGTTTTTCCAAAGGGAGTAATTAGAAATGAAAGAACTCCAAATGAAGTAGCAACATCCAGAGTGCGCTATGAAGCTGGAGTTACAGCTGAAATAGTTTCACCTGTTGGTGAAACCAGCTATGAGTTTTTCTCAACCACAAGAAGAAAACCGGTCTGCAATAGAATTAACTGGTTTGTAATGGAAGCAGACAAGCCAGAAGTGTCTATTAATAAGATGGAAGGTTTTACAGACGGTGGTTTTTATAATTTTGACGATGCTCTGGAAATGGTAACCTATAGTCAAGACCAATCCCTGCTCAAGTATTCCTATAAAAAATATAAAGAAGCTCTTGAAGAAAATAATGAAGATATTGAAAGGACAGTTTAGTTAAAAAAGATCAGGTCTCTGAAGGACAAAAACAGAGGCCTTTTTTTTATGGAAAAATATATGCGGAAATAAGAAAATAGCTTTGACTTATATTTTAAGCTGATATATAATTGATTTTGTTACTGGTGAGGGCGATTAGCTCAGCTGGGAGAGCGCTTGCCTTACAAGCAAGATGTCGGCGGTTCGATCCCGTCATCGCCCACCAATACGGAGCTGTAGTGTAGCGGTTATCACGTCGGCCTGTCACGCCGAAGATCGCGGGTTCAATTCCCGTCAGCTCCGCCATTTTTTTTGCCTCGATAGCTCAGTCGGTAGAGCAGAGGACTGAAAATCCTCGTGTCGGTGGTTCGATTCCGCCTCGAGGCACCATTTTTCGGAAGCGGAAGTGGCTCAGTGGTAGAGCATCGCCTTGCCAAGGCGAGGGTCGCGAGTTCGAATCTCGTCTTCCGCTCCAATTAATAAAATTCAATTATGAATATTTATTTTTTATTTATTAAGGCGACATAGCCAAGTGGTAAGGCAGAGGACTGCAACTCCTTCACCCCCGGTTCAAATCCGGGTGTCGCCTCCATTTTCAAATTTTTACCAGCTTTGATTAAGCAAAAATTTTTACCTTATTAATTCTGCCGGGGTGGCGGAATTGGCAGACGCACAGGACTTAAAATCCTGCGGGAGTTAAATCCCGTACCGGTTCGAT
>CAZUPR010000051.1:5230-8300 GCA_964622305.1 uncultured Eubacteriales bacterium | reverse complement strand
GCAGAGCATTCACAGGGAGAAGTACCCAAGCTGGCCGAAGGGACCGCTCTCGAAAAGCGGCAGGGTGGCTTACGTCGCCGCGAGGGTTCAAATCCCTCCTTCTCCGCCAGAAAAAATTTTAATAGCAGTTATAAATGCCATGGGTCCAAGATCTGTGGCATTTTTTTGAATAAGACCATCTTTTTCCACTGAGAGGCCAAGTTTGCAAGATTTCAGTGATTTCGCGGATGCATTGTTCTTGCAAAAGTAAGCAATTAATCTATGATATAAATAAAAGGAGGTTAGATATGACTTTTTTTCGTAATATAAATCTTGCACAGGTTGTCAGTCTGACAACAATGGCAGATTATCGTAAGGAGCGTATCATCAGCCACTCCATCTTGAATCAGCCCAGCATCTCCATGGTTATATTTGCTATGGATATTGATGAAGAAATCAGCGAAGAGGTTGAACCTGAGCTAGGTTGGATCAGGCTCATGGAGGGAAAAATGCAGGCAACTCTTAGCGGGAAAGATTTTATTTTGGAGGCGGGAGAAGATATTCTCATTAAGCCCGATGAAACACATTCACTAAAGGCACTTACCCAATGCAAATACTTGCAAATTAGTCTAGGGGGGGATTCCAATATGCAAAAAGGGGATTACATTAAAAAAATACCGGTGGGGCAGGTTATTGGACTTGCTGACCTTATAGAATATGAGCCAAACAAGATTTCCAGTATTTCACTGGCCCAGAAAAAAGATTTGACTATTTCTCTTTTCTCTCTTGATCAAGGAGAAGAAATGGG
Organism: uncultured Eubacteriales bacterium; assembly: GCA_964622305.1. Classification (GTDB taxonomy): domain Bacteria; phylum Bacillota; class Peptococcia; order Peptococcales; family SKKY01; genus SKKY01. The sequence goes on along the minus strand of CAZUPR010000051.1, from coordinate 7,513 downwards.
TGGGCATGCCAGTACTGGCGACGCTATGGTCCAGGTTCTGGAGGGTAGCGCAGAAATTACCATTGCTGACGAAACCTACACGGTGGAAGCAGGAGAAAGTATTGTTATGCCAGCCAATATCCAGCACTCCCTTAAGGCAGACAAAGCCTTTAAGATGCTGCTGACAGTAGTAAAACCATAAAATAAAGGATAAAGCCTGGGAGGAAGGTTAAAAAATTTCTCTCAGGCTTTTTTATTTATAATAAGTTTCTTGTAATTAGTCTACCTTCAAAGCCTCTTTGGCCTGCAGGTAGTCTTCTTTTCTTCTGTGCCCTCCATTAAATTAAATCTGTGGCAATAGATTTTTGATAGCAAGCTCTCCCGCCTTATTTAGTAGATCCAGCTTCCAGTCTTTTGCACCGTCGCCGTCAAGAAAAAGTTCCACTAAGTATCCACTTTCTAAAATGTGTAAGCTCCAGCGGTTTGTTTCTGCTAAATCCATAAAATATGCTTGGTCACCAAGGTTTTCAACTGCAGCAATGAATTTTGGAGAAGATTCTTTTTGATATTTTACCATCTCTTTAAAGTAGTTTTCGGCACCGCCAAATTCTTTGTTCTGACCCGTCATAAGGGCATCCTGGCGGATAAAAATCTGAAAGAGGTTGCTACCGGAATCGTAGACACAGTGTAAGGCACCCCCGGGCATTTCCTTATCCAGCTCTATGATTTTCATTTCTGCAGATAAAATCTTTGAGGCATCATCAAGAGAGATGAGGGATGAAGGCAATATAAGATTTGCTGAAGATTCTTTACTAGCAGAGTCACCCGGCTTCAAAGCAGAGTCTTTTTCCTTGGGAGGAGTCCCTCCGCAAGCAGTTAAGCCAAAAATTAACAAAACTATAAGTAGAATAGAAATTTTCTTTTTCATCATGAACATTCCTTTTTCAAAGATTAGCATAAAGCCACTGGTTTTAATATTATCTTACCTTATAATTCACTCTTCAAACTTTCCTGCTAGTACAAAATCGCAAAATTGATTTGATAGCCAATCATGCTATAATTCAGCTATCAAAGGGTAATGGGGAAGGGCATCGTGCTTTTTCTCATATTCATATTAATGCATGTTGGTAAGCGTCTTCCAAATTTATAGGACATTTTTTAAAGTCATAAAAACTTTTATCTCTCCACCTCAGCTTATCTCCTTATAAGTAATTGCGCGAGAGTGCAACTATGATAGAATATTATAGTGAAAGCTTATAAGAGGTCTATAAATTTAAGGAAGTTTTATAAAATGACAAACTATAAAGGAAATGAAAGGCTGGCCCTGGATTTAGGTTTTTCCAAGGCAGTCCTTTTAGAAAACTATCAGCTTGAAGCAGAGGAAAAATTCCGGGTTTATTGCAATAAGGACCAATGTGACCGTTATGGCAATAGCTGGGTCTGCCCACCTGGCTGCGGATCAGTAGAAGACTATCAGGCGCTTTTTTCCAAATTCAACTTTGCTCTGGTTCTTCAAACAATACTTTCTGATTTACCTGAAAAATGGAATCTGGATGATATCTACAAGCTTGAAAGAGAGCATAATGAGCGCCTCTTAAAACTCCTTAACTTAGTGCGGCAGTCGGAGGACTCACAAGTTCTGGCTCTTACTACTGGAGGTTGCCTCCTTTGTGAGAAGTGTACTTTTCCTCAAGAGCCTTGCAGCAAGCCAGAAATCCGTATGCACTCCTTGTCGGCAGCTGGCATCGATGTGGAAAAACTATGCAAAAAAGCAGGCCTGGACTTTTCCTTTAATGGGAGTTCAGTCTACTACACAGCCTGCCTTGTTTTTAGCAATATTTAAAATTATAAAATTTGAGCTTAGTTGCCCAGTTCTATACTGATTTCACTGAATACCTTTACTAAATCATCAGTATCCAGTGCATCTTTGTCAGCATCGGCAGCATCAATAACGGCATGTCCTTTATTTAGCATAAGGAGACGGTTACCATATTCAATAGCATGGCGGAGATTGTGGGTTACCATGAGAGTGGTTAACCCCTTTTCTCTGACCAGCCTATCAGTTAGTTCCATGATATTTTCACTGGCCTTGGGGTCCAGGGCGGCAGTGTGCTCATCCAGAATCAAAAAATCAACAGAGGTCAAAAGGCAGATTAAGAGGGCCAGAGCCTGTCTTTGACCGCCCGATAAGGAACCAACCTTAGTATCAAGCTTGTCCTCAAGGCCAAGCTTAAGTTGTTCCAATTCCTGCCTGTAAAAATCAATTCGTTTTTTATTAACTCCTCTTTGCAGGCCAAAAACCTG
>CAZUPR010000051.1:905-5130 GCA_964622305.1 uncultured Eubacteriales bacterium | reverse complement strand
CCCTTTTCTATAGAAAGGTTAAACTTGTCAAAAACCTGAGACTCATTGACAGTCCCGTAGTTAAAAATCATATCAATGTCCTTTAGTTGCAGCATAGCCATTGCCCTTGGACCTCCTTTCATCATTATCAGTAAAGTTATTAGCCACCAGGGCCAGAGTAAAGAGGACTGCCATTATCAGCTTCAGGTAATTTGGGTTAAAGCCAAGGTTAATGGCTATGGAAATAGCCGCTTTGTAAATAATTGATCCCAAAACCACCATGCTGGTTGCCTTAATCAGGCTTAAATTTCTAAAAATTGTCATACCTATAATAACTGAGGCCAGGCCGATAACAATCATACCTGTGCCCATGTTGACATCAAAAAATCTTTGTTGCTGGCAGAGGATTGAGCCGGCGAAGGCTGCAAAACCATTACCAATAGCCAGGCCCAGAATCTTCACATAACCTGGATTTTTAGCCAGAGATGAAACCAACTGTGGATTATCACCCACGGCCCTTAAAAGCATGCCTGATCTTGTAGTCAGGTACCAGTCTAATAAAAATTTCATAAGGAGGGTCAAAATGAGCACAACTATCAGGGTTCTCCAGGGATAGAGGCTCTTGGGTAAAAGATTTACAGGCCCGCTGTTAAAGATGGTCTTTGCTCCGTAGGTTGATAAGAGTGCAGTTTTGGCAATAGCCAGGTTAATTGACCAAAGTGCAGTCATAGTCAGAATACCAGAGAGCAGGTCTTTTATTTTCAGCTTTACGTGTAAGAGGCCAGTTACCAGTCCGGCCAAGCTTCCTGCCAAAAATGCCAGAAAGCAGGCCAGCCAGGGATTAACCCCGGCTAAAATAAGGACTGCTGTTATGGCCGCACCCATGGGAAAACTACCATCAACTGACAGATCCGGAAAATCCAGAATGTGATAGCTAATGTAGACTCCCAGGGCCATGAGACTGTAAATAAGTCCCTGTTCTAAGATTCCTTTACTTATTTCGAGAAAAACATCCATCTTTCAGGCCACCTTTTTAATTATTGCAAAAATTCAATCTCTTCATATCCTGCAGGAAGCTCTATTCCTAAAGCTGCCATAACTTCTTTATTTGCTACTGGAGTAGACTCAGAGATTATGCGAACTGGCAGGTCGTTAACTGAAGAACCTTTTATTAATTCCACAGCCATTTCTGCAGTTATTCTGCCAAGCTCAAAGTAATCAATATTTTCTGAAGCAATACAGCCTTTTCTTACTTGTTCTTCCTCAGAACCAAAGACTGGAATATTTTTTTCATTAGCCTTTTCAACTAAAATCCCCAGGTTATTAACTACGTTGTTGTCTGTAAAGTTGTTTACACAATCAACCTGAGTTAATAGTGAATCAATAGCTAGTGGAATATCTGAAGGTACGTTAACGCCTATAGCTACGATTTCAAAACCATAGCTTGGTGCCAGTTCCTTGAAAATAGCCAGGTGACTTTGTGAGTTCACTTCGCTGGTTGTATAAAGGATACCAATTTTTTTGGCTTCTGGCAGGAAGGCCCTGATCATCTTCATTTGTTTCTCCAAAGGGAGAGCATCTGATGTGCCAGTAGTTCCTCTGTTGTTGGCTTCCAGGCTATCTACGAGTTTTGCATCAACTGGATCGGACACGGCTGAGAAAAGAACAGGGATGTCGCTGCCTTCAGCAGCAGAATGAGCTGCCATAGCTGATGGTGTTGCAATGGCTGTAATTAAATCAACTTTTTTGGCCACATAGTTTTGAGCAATCATGGCAGCGTTTTCACCCTTGCCATCAGCATTGGTAATGTCAAGTTCAATATTCTTCCCATTTTCATAGCCATTTTCTTTTAGACCAAAGATAAAACCATCTCTGATATTGTCCAGGGATGAGTGTGGTGCATATTGAGTAAGACCAATTTTAAAAATCTTTTCTCCATTTTGATTGCCATCATTGTTACCGGCCTTGTTGGAGCCACAGGCTGCCAGACCAAAGGTTAAAAATACTGTTAATACCACTACAAGAAACTTCTTCATAAAAAACCCCTCCTGAATGAAATAAAATTTTTCAAAAACTCAAATACTTGAAAATGAAATAAAAAAGACCTATCCCTAAAAAAAGGGACAGGTCATATTTCCTGCGGTACCACCCAAATTAGCATATTCATGCTCACTCGTTTATCACATACTAACATATGTGCTTACCTGATAACGGGCTAAGACCCCGTCAGCGCCTACTCTGCCAAAGCATTTTGGGCTGCCCTCGTAAGTCCATTCACTATAACTTAAATGTCGCACTCCCACCACCGGCGACTCTCTGGAAAATAAGGTCTTATAGCTACTTCTCTTACTCAACGGTTTAAATATTTATGATTTGACAATCATTCTACTTGCAGATAATTATTTTGTCAAGCATTTAATTGCATCTTTTACCATTTCGCTCAAAGAGCTTTCTTTTACACCAATCATGATGGTGTTACAGCGGCTGACTGGCAAAAGAATTTTTTGGGCCCTGCTTTGGGCAACAGCTACAGCCATGGCCGGTGAAATCTCCCCGTGAAGGGCATCAGCAATAATGATCCCCATGGGCCCAATAATATAATCTGCATCCCGGCAGTTTACCAGAAGGGCATTTTCACCGGTAGCTCCGACATCGGCCTTGGCTGACATCATCCTTACTGTGGCTGCACTATTAGTTCCTAAGGCGAATATTTCAGCCGGAAAATCAACTTTTTTAAGTTCTTCAATGACAGCCTGACCCATGCGGCCTCCCTGTCCATCAATTACAAGAATTTTCATTAGAGCCTCCAAAAAATATCTCCTTTTATTCTATGGTAAAAAGAGACAAATAACAATGACCTTTAATTGACACCCTATACCATTAAAGATATATTATCTTTGAGGTGGAATGATGAATTTAGAACGTTTTTTTAAAGAAAATCCCAAAGTGGCTCTTGCCTTTTCAGGAGGTGTTGATTCATCAGCCCTTCTTTATGCGGCAGTCAATTACGGAGCTCAGGTTCAAGCCTATTATGTAAAAACTCCCTTTCAGCCTGATTTTGAACTCAGAGATGCCCAAAGGCTGGCTGACCAGCTGGGCGTAAAAATGACAATCATTGAAAAAGATATTCTTGCCGATGATAAAGTGCGGGCAAACCCTGCAGACAGATGTTACCATTGTAAGAGAGCTATTTTTACGGAGATAAAAGAATTAGCTTTGGCTGATGGTTTTAAACTTTTGCTGGATGGCAGCAATGCCTCCGATAATCCAACAGACCGGCCTGGTATGAAGGCCTTGGAGGAAATGGAAGTCAGGTCGCCTTTGCGGGAAAGTGGCCTGGATAAGGCAGCAGTAAGAAAACTGGCCTTGGAAGGCAATCTCTTTACTTGGGATAAGCCTGCCTACGCTTGTTTGGCAACCAGGATTCCTGCCGGAGAGGAAATTACCTTATCTGCCTTAGAAAAAATTGAAAAGGCTGAGGATATACTTTTTTCTCTTGGTTTTAGTGATTTTCGCCTGAGGCTTATGGAAGAAACAGCAAGACTGGTTTTTCCCCTGGGTCAGATGGAGAGAGCCTTTGCTCAAAGAGAAGAGATTGTAAGCTTATTGGAAGAATTTTTCCCGGTAATTTCATTAGACCTGAAGGGGCGTGTAAATATAGATGAGTAAAAATAAGATTTTGACCATTCTTGAAGAGGTGGAAGCAGGAAAAATATCAGCCCAGGATGCCCTTTTGAGTTTAAAAATGGAACCCTTTGAAGATTTGGGCTTTGCCAGGCTTGATCACCATCGTGAGCTGCGCCAGGGTATAGCCGAGGTGATTTATGGGGCCGGAAAAAGCCCCCAACAGATATCGGACATCATAAGAGCAATGAAAGCCAGAGGTCAGGACAGGATTTTGGTTACTCGTCTGGAGGCAAAAGAGGCTGCAAAGGTTGACCAGTCTTTAGGTATGGTCTACCAGGAAATGCCAAAGCTGGGTCTGGTGGGGCCAATTCCTCAGCCTGATGGTATAGGCAAGATTATTATAGCAACCGGAGGAACCAGCGATATGCCAGTGGCTGAAGAGGCAGCTCTTACAGCTCAAATGCTGGGGAATGATGTGGTCAGACTTTATGATGTTGGTGTTGCTGGTATCCACAGACTTTTTGCTAATCTTGATGAACTTATGTCTGCCAGGGTTGTTATCGCCATTGCCGGTATGGAAGGTGCTCTTGCCAGTGTCATCGGAGGTCTCGCGGACTGT
>CAZUPR010000051.1:0-895 GCA_964622305.1 uncultured Eubacteriales bacterium | reverse complement strand
TCCGGTTATTGGGGTTCCCACCAGCGTTGGCTATGGAACTTCTTTTCAGGGAATGACAGCTATGCTATCTATGCTTAATTCCTGCGCAAGTGGAGTCAGTGTGGTTAATATCGACAATGGTTTTGGCGCCGGTTATTTGGCCAGTATGATTAATCATATGTAAAAAACTGGACAGTAAGAAATGGGGGAGTTTTTATGAAAACTTTATACATAGAATGTAATATGGGGGCTGCCGGGGATATGCTGATGGCGGCTCTTTTAGAACTGCATGAAAATCCAGATGATTTTCTGGAAAGATTGAATAAGATTGGCTTGCCAGGAGTAGAAGTAACAGCTGGGCCTTCTGAAAAATGTGGCTTAGTTGGAACCCAGGTAAGGGTAAAAATTCATGGTCAGGAAGAGGAGACAGAGGACTTGGGACATGGGCACAGCCATAGGCATGATCACCATGGACACCATGATCATTCTTCTCTTCATGCTATTGAGCATCTTTTGGAGGATTTGCAAATTTCTCAAAAGGTCCGGGACCATGCCCTGGCTGTTTATAATTTGATTGCCCAGGCTGAAAGCGAAAGCCATGGACTTCCTCTTTCTCAGGTGCACTTTCATGAGGTGGGGTCGCTAGATGCAGTGGCTGATATTGTTGGGGTTTCCATGCTCATAGAAGAATTGGCTCCGGAGAAGATTTTTGCCTCCCCTGTTCATGTTGGCAGTGGTCAGGTTAAATGTTCCCACGGTATTTTACCGGTACCAGCCCCAGCTACGGCCAGGATTTTAAAGGATGTTCCCATTTACGGAGGAGGAGTTTCCGGAGAACTTTGTACACCGACCGGAGCTGCCCTTTTAAAGCACTTTGTTGAAGATTTTATTCCCATGCCTCTGATGAAGGTAGAGA
>CAZUPR010000050.1:0-8708 GCA_964622305.1 uncultured Eubacteriales bacterium | reverse complement strand
GCCCTATGAGCGCATAAAGTAATGTTTTGCCATCTATCTTCATCTTCTTACTCCTTTTATTTGCTGCAAAAGTTCAAAAAAACCTGGAAAAGAAATATCCACACAAGATGGATTGGTAATTTTTATATCCCTGTCTGTCAGAAGTCCTGCCAGGGCACAGGTCATGGCTATTCTATGATCATTATAACTTTCGCATTCAGCATATTTTAGTTTGACTGGCCCATCAATTATAAGCCCATCTTCTTTTTCTTCTATTTTAGCTCCCAATTTACTTAACTCTTTTGAGATTGCATGCAGGCGGTCTGTTTCCTTAACCTTAAGTTCTTCAGCTCCATATATTATAGTCCGGCCTTGAGCCTGGCTTGCCGCCAGGGCCAGAACTGGTATTTCATCAACAAGACGCGGAATTATCTCACCACCAAATTTGACTGCTTTAAGCTGACTGTAAACCACCCTGACATCGCCAATTTTTTCACCAGAGCTTACTCTTTCATTGCTGATTTCTATTTTTCCACCCATTTCCCTCAAAACATCAATTATGCCAGTCCTGCTTTCATTGAGGCCAACATTTTCAATGAAAATATCAGCTCCTGGCACAATAAGCCCGGCAACCATAAAAAAGGCCGCAGAGGAGATATCCCCAGGGATTTCTATTTTTTGAGCAAGAAGTTTTGGTCTTCCTTCAAGGCTGGAAAAGTTTTTTCCCTCTTTGACCTTGGCACCAAAAGAGGCCAGTATAAGCTCTGTATGATTACGGGATTTTTCTGGTTCTCTAACTATAGTTACTCCATCAGCGAAAAGGCCCGCCAAAAGAACAGCCGATTTTATCTGGGCACTGGCAACTGGGCTGGTGTAATCAATAGCCTTTAATGATCCTCCCCGGATAGCAAAGGGAGCAAGGTTATTATCTTGCCTGCCCATAAATTCTGCCCCCATTAAACTTAAAGGGTCAATAACTCTTTTCATTGGTCTTTTTCTGATTGATGCATCACCTGTCAGAAAAGAGGTAAAGGGCTGACCGGCCAAAATGCCGCTTATTAACCTGATAGTAGTTCCTGAATTTCCTACATCTAAAACCGAATTTGGCTCTTTTAAACCATCTAAACCATTGCCCTTTACAAAAACTCTCTCATGTCTGCGGCTTATCTCCACACCAAGTTTGCGGAAAGAAGATATAGTGGCCAGACAATCATCGCCTCTTAGAAAGCCATCAATTTGGCTGGTTCCCTGGGCCAAGGAAGCCAGCATAATTGCCCTGTGCGATATAGATTTATCTCCCGGTACTCTAATTTTTATCATGGCTGCCTCCCTTAAATATCTTTACTGCTATAAGAAAAGAACTTTAATACCTGATGGGCCATCTCCCTTTCAGCCTGACTAATAAAGGCCAGTCTCAAGGTTCCGCCCTGTCCCTCACGAACCCTTAATATTTCTATATCTACTATATTTACATCCCTGGCTCCCAAAATATTGGCAACCTTGCCAATTTCTCCCGGCTTATCAGGAATGGTTACTACTATCTCAAATAATCTTGGCAGAAGGCCTTTGATCTTTGCTGGAACTAATTCTCTCAAGTTTCGGGAGTCCTCCAGTTTTTCCAGGACTTCATTTTGACTATTTGTCTTTAAAAGAGACTCCAGCTCTTCCAGTTCTTTTTTATAAAGAGCTAAAACTTGCAAAAGACTGTCCTTATTAGAAAAGAAAATATCCCGCCAAAGCTCAGGCTGAGAACCTGCTATTCTGGTTACATCCCTAAAGCCACCAGCAGCGAGCTTAAAGACATTGTCATGGTCCTTTTCCATCTCTCCAGCTGTTTTTACTAAACTGGCTGCCAAAAGATGGGGCAGGTGGCTAACTGTTGCTACTACCAAATCATGCTCCCTGGCATCCATATAAAGGACCCTGGCTCCAGTCTGAACCAGTAAACCTTCAATAACTTTTCTTTGACTCTCTTGACTGTAATCCTTGAGAAGCACATAAGCAGCATTCTCAAAAAGAAAGGGATCGGCAGCCTCTATACCACTTTTTTCAGAACCGGACATGGGGTGTCCACCCACATAAAAGATATCATCCCTCTTAGCGAAAATATCATGAATTTGCCTGGAGATTTCTTCTTTGGTGCTGGCTGTGTCAGAAACTATGGCTCCTGGCTTTAAAAAAGGAAGAATCCTCTCTGCTAATTTGCTGGTTTCAGACAAAGAAGAGGCAATGAAAACTACATCTGCCTCCCTAACACCTTCCTGCAAATCACAGCCGCCCCAATCAATAGCTTCTGCCTCTTTAGCTTTTTCAATTATTTCTTCTGACAGATCAAGGCCGATTATTTCCAGGGTCTGATTAGCCCTTTTAAGAGCCATCCCTAAAGATCCGCCTATTAATCCCAGACCAATTATGGCTATTTTCATATCCTTCCAAAGGCCCCCAATAATTTAGTTTTTGTAGACTTCTCCCTGATTTTTTGCCAAAGTTCTTCCTTGTCCGGATGGGAGAGGTCTTCTTCGCAATCGATAATAAAAATATATCTGCCCAGCTGGTGCTTGGCAGGTCTTGATTCTATCTTGGTCAGGTTAATACCCCTGTCACGAAAAAGTTCCATAATTTCCAGGAGTCCACCAGGCCTGTCATCAGCCAGTTGGAAGGAGATAGAACTTTTAACCACCTCTTCTGGCTTTTCAGCCTGCCTGGACAAGAGATAAAACCTGGTTTGGTTTAAATCGTAATCGCCAACATTTTCTCTTATTACCCTTATTCCTTCCAGGCCTTCCGGTATTGCTGGCACCAGTGCCAGGCTTCTTTCCGGCTCCCCCAGCAGACAATCCAGACTCTGCAGGGTACTGGCAGCCGGAACTTTCTCAATGCCCGGATAGTTCTCCTTTAGAAAATTCCGGCATTGAGCAAGGGCCTGAGGATGAGAAAATACTCTCTCAGGCCTAAGAAGCCTCTGGGAGGCCACAAGATTATGCCTTATATTCAAAATAACTTCATAGATAACACTAAGCTCAACTTCGTTGATTAGAATATCTATCGATGTATTAACACTGCCTTCTATAGAATTTTCTACGGGTACAATACCATAGTCGAAAAGCCCCTCACTTGTCTTATAAAGGACAGCCTCCATTTCCTTGCAGGCAACAAGCTCAGCATCCTTGAATTTTTCTATTTTTTTTACTTTTTCGGCAGCCAGGCTGGAAAAGGTTCCCTTGGGGCCCAGGTAGGCAATCTTCATAAATAAACCATCCTCTATATCTGGCGATTAACTGCTGTCGCTATATTTTTCAAATCTTCCATTAATTCGAAGTATTTTTCTGGCTTTAAAGACTGTGGCCCATCAGAAAGAGCACATTCAGGGTTTTGATGAACTTCAATTATCAAGCCGTCAGCACCACTGGCAATAGCCGCTTTAGACATGGAGTTAACCAGCTTCCATTTACCAGTTCCATGGCTGGGGTCAACTATAACAGGCAGGTGGGTCAGGCTCTTTAAAATAGGTACGGCAGAAAGATCCAGGGTGTTTCTGGTCATGGTTTCAAAAGTTCTGATTCCTCTCTCACAGAACATGACATTAGGATTTCCTCCGCTTAGGATGTATTCAGAAGCCATTATCCACTCCTCAATAGTTGAAGACAGGCCCCTCTTTAGTAAAACCGGTTTATTGGTCTTGGCAACCTCAGTCAGAAGGGCAAAATTTTGCATATTCCTGGCCCCTATTTGAATAATATCAACATACTGAGCCACTAACTCCACATCCCTGGTATCTACCACCTCGGAAATAATCTTAAGGTTAAATTTTTGACCAGCTTCTTGCATAAATTTAAGGCCATCTTCCTTTAGGCCTTGGAAATCATAAGGCGATGTTCTCGGTTTAAAGGCTCCTCCTCTTAAAATACCGGCTCCACCTTTGGCAACTGTCTCAGCTATCTCCATAGCCTCATCCCTGCCTTCAATAGCACAAGGTCCAGCCATAATTTGAATCTTGGGGCCGCCAATTTCTAAATCTCCCACCTTAATGATGGTATCTTCCTTGTGGAAATCCCGGCTGGCCAACTTGTATTTACTCAAGATGGGTACAACTTTTTCCACCCCTGGAAGTGCTTCAAGATCAAGATTATTCTTGGTCAGATAGCTCTTATCACCCACAGCCCCAATTATGGTCTTTTCCACACCTTCAGAAAGGTGAATGGTAAAGCCCTGGTCTTCCAGTCTTTTAATTACATTTTCTACCTTGTTTTTTGCAGCTCCTCTTTCCATTACGATAATCATAAAAGCACCTCCTATTTTTTATTTTCTAAAGAGCAAGTAAATTACTAAAACAATAAGAATAAAGGAAAATTTAAAAGTCATTTACTCCCTCACAAAAAACCCCTTTGTCATAAAAAGTTCCTCTGGCTATGGCGATAAGTCTACCTTCCTGATTATAAGCCTGGCTGTCACAGATGATAATCTTTTTACCAAAGTCTACCACCTGAGCTACCGCCCTTAAAGTATCTCCCAGGCCAGATACAGCTGTATAGTTGATATTGGAATTTAAGGTTACTACATTCCTGTTTAAAGTTCTGATGGCCATGCCCATGGCTGTATCTAAAAGAGCATATGCAACTGCTCCATGGGAAATGTCTCTTGGATTAATATGAAAATCCTGGATCTTAACCACCATTTCCACTTCCTTATGGGAAGCTCTGGTCAGATGAAGATCAAAATGCTTATGATAATTGCAATCTTGATTGGTTTCTAAAATTTTCTGAAAAAGAAGATCTGGCAGCCCAACATTTACAGCCTTCTCGCTAAGCATGAGCCTGGCTCCTTAGCTGGTAGCTTCCTCTTCTTTGATCATTTCGGCTAAAAGGCTGGCTTATTTTTCCATTGGCTGCCAAGCCGGCCTGCATGACATTTATTATGGCATGGAAAAGATTGTTGGCCTCCTTCATATTTAAACTGGCCGCCTCCTTATCAAAAGGTATCTCTGCGGCAAGAAGAATATCCTTGGCATAATCAGGGTCTATGCCCATGATTTCCACATCACTGAAAAGAGCATCTAAAATCTTACCATCATAGTTCATAATCAGCTTATTTAAGGCATCCATGCTAAACTTTTCATCCAGAGGGTCTGGCTTTAAATTTTCCAGGTAGTCTTTTCTTTCTTGCTCTCCCACTACTTCAATTCTTGTCATTTGATCGCCCGTGATATAAAAACTTTTACCATCGGTAAAATCAAGTTTCAAAATATAGTCACTCTCAAAGACTTCACCTTTTTCTGCATAATACATCCTGCCATTGAAACCTAGTTTGACCATAAAATTTACAGCATTACCAGTTGTAAGGTTGATAATATCTGATTTTCGGTTGATATAAATAAACATCTGGCCATTTAAGGCGCTTTCAAAAATATCGGCTTCGAGGTTGATGTTGGCCTCCTTTACATAAGCCTGCTCTATCTTCTTATAAAATAAAACTTCCCTTATTTTCTTTAGATAAACTTCTATCTCTGCTAAACCTGTATACATTTTATAAACTCCCTCCACTTTCTATCTTAAAAAATTCCTAAATCTTCCTGACCATCTCCGGAAATTTTTATTAGCTCTATATTCTCTATTGCTCTGTCAATTAAGGCCTCAAGGTCCAGGGCCTCTTCGTACTCTTGAGCCAGAAAAACTTGAGGACTGGTTTTGGGTTGCTCTGGCAAAAAGGCCGTACAGCAATCCTCGTAAGGTTCGATTGAAATGTCATATGTTCCTATTTCCTGGCCAATCCTTATAATTTCGTCCTTATCCATGGTTATAAGCGGGCGCAGAACAGGAATATCAATAACCTGATTTATTGCGACCATACTGGGCAGGGTTTGGCTTGCAACCTGTCCCAACGATTCACCCGTCACTAAAGTCAGTGCTCCCATATCTACAGCAACTCTTTCTGCAATTTTAAACATAAATCTTCTCATAATTGTAATCCAATAGGATTCAGGGCAGTTTTTGGCGATTTCTTCCTGAATTTCAGTAAAAGGAACCATATATACATGGAAGCTCCCCTTATAACGGGCAAGCACTCCTGCCAGCTGGTTGACCTTATCTCTGGCCCTCTGGCTGGTATAAGGATAACTAAAGAAATGCAGGCCCGAAAGATCAACGCCTTTTCTGGCAGCAAGATAACCTGCGACCGGACTATCAATACCTCCGGAAAGGAGAAGAAGAGCCTTGCCTGCCGAGTTTACAGGCATGCCTCCAAGAGCTGCCTCTTTTTTGGTATAAACATAGGCAAAATCACTCCTGATCTCAACATTAACTTCTATCTCGGGTTCATGAACATCAACCCTAAATCCAGGAAAGTTATCTAATATATAAGCCCCAAGTTCTCTGCTTACCTCTGGTGACTTTAAAGGATAGGACTTATCTGATCTGCGGGTTTTTACTTTAAATGTTTTTTCCTGTCCGGCCATAACTTTCAATTCGTCGTTGATAGCTTGCCTGATGCTGTCTATATCCCTTTTACTTTTAATAACTGGACTAAAGGAAACTATCCCAAAAACTCTTTTTAAAACAGGATAATATTTTTCAGCAGGTTCTCCATTTAAGGATATAAAGATTCTGCCCTTTTCATAATTACTTTCTACATGGTCTCCATATTCTTTTTTTATCTTAAACTTTAAATCTTTGACCAGTTTCCTGACAAAGGACATTTGGTTTTTGCCCTTAAGGCCTATTTCGCCGTATCTGATTAAAATATGATCGTACAAAATACTTACCTCCTTATTTTAACCTTTCATATATTTCTTTTAGTTTTTTTGCAAAAAAGATAAAATCTTTTTCATCCAGCTCCTGGTCCAAGCCAAGGCTGATTCTGATAGCACCTTTTAAGTATTCCTCTTCCAAATTCATTGCTTCAAGGACCCGGCTGTAGCCCTTTTTCTTTCCTGAACATGCTGAACCAGTTGAGACAAAGATATTTGCTTCTTCCAGAGCATGCAGGATTGTTTCACCCTGGATAGCTGGTAAAGATAAGTTTAAAATATAAGGGCTGGTTCTCTTAAGATCAGAAGAATTTATTTTTAAAGAAGGAATTTCCTCTTTTAAGATTTCAATGAACCTTCCCTTTTTTACCTGATTTCGTAAAAGCCTTTCTTGAGCTTTCTTTTCTTCCAGGGAAAAAATTTGGACGGCTTTTGCAAGGCCAACTATCGCCGGAAGGTTTTCTGTCCCTGAACGCAGCTTCCTTTCCTGGCCCCCACCATGCATTAATGGAATCAGATTTATCCCTAATCTGACATAAAGGGCTCCACTGCCTTTAGGTCCGTGGATTTTGTGGCCAGACAAACTATAGCCATCGATGTTACTAGTTGCTAAATTTAAGGGGATTTTTAAGAAACCCTGAACGCCATCAACAAAAAAGAAGGATTTAGATTTATTGGAAATTATCCGGCCTGCTTCTTCTACAGGCTGAATGCTGCCTGTTTCATTATTCACATGCATTATAATAGTAAGAACAGTATCATTCCTCAAAGTATTTTCAAGGTCATTCAGGGAAATAAACCCTTCCTGATCCACCTTAAGCCAGCTAATCTCCCAGCCTTGTTTTTCATAATAATTTAAAGTCTCTATAACCGCCGGGTGTTCCGTTGGAGATGAAATAATATGCCTGCCCCTCCCTTTATAGGCCTGGAGGCAGCCTTTTATAAAAGTATTGCAACTTTCAGTCCCCCCGGAAGTAAAATATATTTCATCAACCCTGGCTCCCAAAGATTGTGCCACAATCTGCCTGGATTGGCGCAAGAGTTTTTCTGCCTGAGCCCCGGGGCCATGTAAGGATGATGGGTTGGCCCAATAATCATTCATAACCTTGGTCATGCTTTCTATAACTTCTGTATGAGTTTTTGTAGTCGCAGAATTATCTAAATACATTAAATCTTCACCCGCAGATTATTTTAGTTTTGCTATCTATTTTAACATAAAAATGGGGAGGTAAGCCTCCCCAAGCATAAATATTTTAATTTAAAGCAGATAAGTCACTTTTTCTTAAATTTTGTCTGCCTCTGTATAATATGTTGTCAATATCTTTAGATGATAATTGCAAGATCTCAGATATTTCCTTATAAGAATATCCACAATATCTTAGCTTTGCTATTTCTTCAAAATTCTTTATATCCATTCCTCTTATTTCTTTAATGTAATCTTTTCTTAATTCAGCTGCCATGTAAGATATTTCAGGTGATTCGTTGTAGATTGGATAAAGAATGCCTTCGCCAACAGTAGGACCGGCTTCATTATATATTGTTTCATATACTATTTCCAGGGCCTTGTTTGTGAATGTGGCATTATTATTTGTGCTTTTTCTTAAAGCAGTAATCATTCTCCTGGTCATACACAGATGCAGATATGATTCTATATTCCTGCCTGATTTTTTCTTATCATAACTTTCTATGGCGCTCCAAAAAGCTATCATACATTCTTGAGTAACATCATCAAAATCCCCATCTGGGAAATAATACATTTTAGATATCTTGTAAATCATTCTCTTAAATATTTCTAAGAGTTCCTCAAAGGCCCTTTCCTCTCCATTTTTTGATCCTGCGATTAATTCTTGAATGTCTTGCCGAATGTTTAGCTGATTTACTGCTAGTTCTTTGGCTACTTGCATCCATTTACCTACCTTCCTTTTGTATTCCCGACTGACAATTATGATAATAATACCATTTTTTTGCAAAAAAATACAGCCCTAAG
>CAZUPR010000049.1:0-9155 GCA_964622305.1 uncultured Eubacteriales bacterium | reverse complement strand
AATTTTTTAAATTTGAATTTTTATAAAATTAAAAATACCCCTGATCCCAATGGGACGAGGAGTATCGTGGTTCCACCCAAATTGCAAAAGAAGACCAGCTTCTTCTGCCACTTTGATTCCTTATAACGCAGGATTACGCTTACGATTAAGTAAGAGCTCCAAGGTGGTATATTTTAAACATTTCCTTTAAGAAAACTTTCAGCCCAGGGTTTTCTCTCTCTGTCAGGTTTATTTAAAATACTTGTCCTCTTCAATGCCTCTATTTTTATTCAATTATTAATTTATACTAATACTAAAATTATATTTCATTTTTTAAAAATGTCAATTCTTTAAAGGTTCCCTGGTGGTCTTCAGAAAGAATCTCTCTTAATTTATCTTTTTTGGAAAAATTTGCTAAATATCCTTTTTCAAATAAAAAGTTTGCAAAGAGAGTAAAGGTTTCCGGACTTAGGGAATGTTCAATAAGGCAGGCATCATTTTCTGCGATTTCACTTCCTGTACCCAGAACCTCCTCAAAAAAATACTTTAGCAAGGAGTGTTTAATTCTCACCCGTTCGGCATATCTGTAGCCTTTTTCTGTTAAAAAAATTGGCCCATATTTTTCCCTTACAACCAGCTCTTCATCCAGGAGATTATTTACTGCCTGACTGACAGAGGCTTTTCTTATTTTTAATTTATTGGCTATATCAGTCACCCTGACCCCATTATTACCTTCTGAAAGATCTAAAATGGCCTCCAAATAATCCTGGCTTGATGAAGATAGGTTGCTAAGCATCTTGTTCTACTCCTTTGCTTTTATCATCCTGGCTATAAAGTGCTGCAGAAATTGCTGCCGTGATTGGAATGGCTGCCACAAGGGCAATTGTACCAATCATGGCCCTGATTATTTCATCTGCCAGCATCTCAAAGTTCATTAAATGTAAAAATGGTAAATCATAGGCCATCAAAAGCAGCAAGAGTGGCATTGAGGCGCCTGTATAAGCAAGAACCAAAGTATTGGTCATGGTGCCCATGATATCATTACCCACGTTCATACCTGCCTTAAAGAGGGAGGCAAAACCCATTCCCTGACCTACAGCAGCAATCTCTTCAGTACTTGAGGCTATTGACATACAAACGTCCATTACTGCACCCAGTGCACCTAATATAATACCTGCTAAGAGGATCCCTTTCATATTACCATAATCTGCAAATTGTGGAACATAATAGAGCATTCTGGACTCCTCAGTTCCCAAGCCTGTCAGGTGGGCATGACCACTGATAAAAACTGCTAAAAGGGCGGCAAAAACCAGGCCTGCGGCGGTGCCTAAAAAGGCCGACAATGATTTTTTAGTAAAGCCACTAATAATAATGTAGGTAATGAGAGCAATTATTACCGACGATATGAGAGAAACTATCAGAGGACTCTTTCCGGCAAAAACCTGGGGTATCATAACCTTGTAAATAACCACAAAGGTAACTACAAGTGAGATTATACCCTTAAGGCCCTGAATCCTGCCAATGCCCAGCATCATAAAAACAAATAAAAAGAGCAAAAGATAAATCGACCTGTCTCTGACAAAATCAACAACATAGGCCTTCCTTAAACCCACACTGTCATAAAGTACTGACAGTAAAACCTTGTCACCCTGGACAACATAAATTTCATAGCCTGGGGAGTTGATAAAGGAATTTTCAATTATAGTTGTCTGGCCCTTAAATTGGCCTGAAGTAATTTCTACCAGGATTTTTTGATAGTGCTCCAAAATACCTATAGATATTTCTTTGCCCATCTCTTCTTCTAAAATTTCTAAAACCTTGCCTCTGGCATATGCTTCCGGCAGCGAAAATTCGTCTTCATCATAAGAAAACCCTGGGAAGCTTGTTAATAAAAAAACTGAAAGCAAAAAAAGGATAAGTATTTTCTTTTTCATAATTACCTCCAAAACTTATTAGTATTGCCATCTTGATAGTAACTCTGATATAATCTTCTTAAATAGCTGGGGGAATTTTGTAGTGAAACGGTATCACACAGGTTCGTGGCGCCTGAGTTAAAGGTTCGAATCCTTTCGGTATTCCCTGATGGCAACGCATCCGAGGGGTGCGTTTTTTTTTATGAAAAAAAATCCGGGCAGATCTTTTGCCAGGATTTTTTGATTTTAAGCGATTTTAAAAAACCATAAGAGCAATCTGATTGCTGAGACCCCTATGATCATTCCTATTGTTAAAAATATCCAATCTTTTTTTACAGGATCCATAGAACTCCTCCTCTGCCATATTATATATCATCAATTTTCACTTTTTTATTTATCTTTTTTACATAATCATAACCCGACCAGATTGTAAAGAAGAGGGCTATATAAAGCATAATCATTCCCAAAGGCAAGTTTATATAATCGATGTAAAAACCTTCAAGCAGGATTAAAGAAACTGCAATAATTTGAGTGACTGTTTTTATCTTTCCCAGGGGACTGGCTGCTACAACCACTCCCTCAGCAGCAGCAACGCTGCGTAAACCTGTAATGGCAAATTCCCGTCCAAGAATAATGACTGCAGGCCAGGCTGATATTTCGCCTAGCTGGACCAGGGAAATTAAGGCCGCTGTTATCAACAGTTTATCTGCCAGGGGATCCATAATTTTACCAAAATTGGTTACCTGTTTTCTTTTACGGGCTATATAACCATCCAGGCCATCTGTAGAGGCTGCCAAAATAAAAACAAAGGCCGCCAAATATTTGCCATATGTAATCTTAACCAAGAGAAAAAACATAAAGAGGGGAATTAAAAATATGCGACCAATGGTCAATTTATTGGGCAAATTCATATGTCTTATCTCTCCTATTCTTCAAATCCTCTTAAATTTAAACAGACCTGCTAGACAGGCCTGTTCAAAAGCATTTTTTTAGTCTGCTCTTATTCTTTTAGTATCAACCTGTCCAGATTCTCCCAGGTATCCCTGATCTTCCCCATTAATTTTTACTTGTATTGCTGCAGCATTTCCATAAGTTAAATCAATTGATTTAACAGCTGTAAAAACCAGGGGTTCTCTACCTGCCATAATAGTTTGTTCAAACTCAAGTTTTCCATCTGCTATAACTTGTATCCAGCAGGACTCCTTACCAGGCCCGCCATCTGACATTATAATCTCAAGTTTTATTTTTTTCTCCGCAACTTCTGTTTTGCCTTGCTCAGGAGGGTCAACTTTAGGCTCTGGTTGAACTTCTGGCTGAACTTCTGTTTGCGGCTGAACTGCTAGCTCTTCCTGGCTTTGGGGCTGGGCTTCCGGATTGTTTTTTTCCTCTTGGGAAGGCTGTGATTTTTCCTCTCCATTAAGGATTTTGCCCTTATCATCTGGCTTAAAGAAGTCGTAGCCCTTGTAAGCACCAAAAGCAAGACCCACTAAGAGAAGTAAAATTAAGAAGCCTTGTAAAAACTTCCCATAGGACTTTTTCTCTCTCGCCGGCCTGACTAATTGTGGCTTACTGTTAGCCAAAATATCTTCCTGCAAGAGGCCTTCTTCTTGAAAAAGCTGATTAACCTTTTGCAGGTATAGGGTGTGATCCAGGTCAAGAAATTTGGCATAGTTTTTAATGAAGCCTTTTACATAAACCCTGCCCGGGATTTTGTCGAAATTCTCATTTTCAATAGCTTCAATAAAGGAAGCTTTAATTTTGGTCTGATTTTCGACATCGTAAATAGAAAGTCCCTTTTCTTCCCTTTTGTTTTTTAACTCTTCACCGATACCCAACAATAAAAACACCTACTTATAGATAATACTCATACTAACATATAAAATTCCAATGTTAAACATCAAAATGTTTATTTTTTGTTAAAAATTTCCTCGTAATCATCGTGATTTATAAGAATTTGTCTGGGCTTGGATCCTTCATAACCGCCAATGATTCCTTTTTGCTCCATTTGGTCAATAATCCTGGCTGCTCTGTTGTAACCAATGCGAAATCTTCTTTGTAAAAGTGATATGGAAGCCTGACCATTTTCAATAAACAAAAGGGCAGCATCTGCTATAAGCTCATCTTCCTGGGGCTCATTTTCCGGGCTTTCTTCCGGACTTTCTGTAAGCTGATTGATTACTTCTTCATTGTATTTAGGAACCCCTCTACTTTTTATCTCCATGACAAGATTTTCTATCTCTTCATCAGAAACAAAAACACCCTGAACCCTGACTGGCTTTGGATAGCCGGTTGGATAATAGAGCATGTCTCCCTTGCCAAGGAGTTTTTCAGCCCCATTCATATCCAAAATGGTTCTTGAGTCCACCTGTGAAGAAACGGCAAATGCTATTCTTGAGGGAATATTGGCCTTAATTATGCCGGTAATAACGTTTACTGATGGTCTCTGGGTAGCTATTACCAGGTGAATTCCCGCCGCTCTGGCCATTTGAGCAATTCTGGTGATAGCATCTTCAACGTCAGCTGGTGCCACCATCATCAAATCTGACAACTCATCTATCAGAACAACTATATAGGGGAGCTTTTGTAAATCTTCCTGGCTTTCTTCAACATTTTCATTGTAAACTTCAATATTTTTTACACCTGCAGCAGAAAAGAGAGCATAACGGTTTTCCATCTCTTTAACGGCCCACCTTAGGGCTGAGGCTGCCTTTTTAGGATCGGTAACCACTGGTGTAATCAGATGGGGAATACCATTATAAACAGTAAGTTCCACCATTTTTGGATCTACCATAATCATCTTTACTTCATCTGGACTGGCATTAAAAAGAATGCTGGCGATGATAGAGTTCATGCAAACACTTTTACCTGATCCGGTTGCTCCGGCCACCAAGAGGTGGGGCATTTTTTGCAGGTCGGCAATAATGGGTTTGCCTGCTATATCTTTGCCAAGGGCAACGGATAATTTTGATTTGCTTTTTTTAAAGTCAGAAGTATCTAAAACACTCTTTAGACCAACTGTTACATTCTGCTTGTTAGGCACTTCAACGCCAATTACATTCTTGCCGGCAACCGGGGCAATTCTTACCCCAGATGTAGCCAGGCTAAGTGCAATGTCATCCGCCAGATTTACTACCTTGCTAACCTTGATGCCAGGAGCTGGCTGAAACTCATACCGGGTTATTGAAGGCCCGCAATTTACGCCAGAAACTTGCCCCTTTACCCCAAAATGCTCCAGGGTTTCTTCAAGGATCCTTGCTCTGGCATTTATCTTATCCTGATCAAGCTTCAGGTCTTTTTCATTATTATTGAGAATATCCATAGAAGGATAATCATATTTTTTCCCGGGAGTTTTTTTCTGTGGAGCCTGAGGTGCAATTTCTATCAATGGCTCTTCAGAAGACTCTTCTTTTTTATCTTCGGGCTGGAGTTTTTCTTTTTCATTTTTCTTTTCCAGTTCTGCCCTTCTTTGGGCCAGGGAAACAACCTTGTCTGAAGCAGGTTCAAGAAGGGTAAGAGCCTCCACCTGCTTTTCCTGAGAATCCTCCTGCTGGTTTTCTTTTCTTTTAGCTGGAAAATCCATACTGTTTAAAATAGGAATTATATTTTTTCTTTCAGGGGCTGGCGGCTCAGCCTGCTTTTCCTCAACCATAATTGCTGCTGGAGCTTTAGAGCTTTTTTTGGTCTCCCTGGTCGTAAATAATCCTGCAAATAACTTTTTAAGCTGACTATAAAGATAGGCAAAGGGAAAATCGGTCAGATAAAGGACCAATAAAAGAATTGTTAATATTCCAGTTAAATAAGCAGCCAGGCGGCCAAATAATTTTATGTATACAAAAGCGAAAAAATAACCAATAAAGCCTGCTCCTTCTCCATAAATTTGAAAGAGGCCCAATAATACTGGCAAAATAAAAAAATAGGCAACAGTTTTTACCTTATTTAGAGGTTCCTTGCTTATTAGCAGGTAGCCTGAAAAAATCACTATAAAGGCAATGACCAAAAGATCGTAATCACCAAAAAGCTGGCTAAATACTCTCAGAAAGAAACCACCAACCAGGCCAAAGCTATCCAAAGGATTGCTGCTGTTGATGGGATCAGTGCTCCTTAGAGAAATAAAGAAATAATAAATGGAAAAAACCATCATCACTCCACTGATAATTTTTTCCTCTTTAATTTTTTGCTCTTTTTCCTGTTTTTTTGTTAAACGAGCCATTTTCAACCTGCCTTTTTTAGTCTTCATTAAAAAAGCTAAGCACAAACAGATTGTTTGTGCTTAGACTACTATTATTATACTTCTACAATAATCGGTAGAATCATTGGTCTTCTCTTAGTTTTTTCATATAAGAAACGGCCAAGTGAATCCCTGGTGTTATTTTTAAGTGTAGCCCAATCTTTTATTCCATTTTCTAAAGAGTTTTCTAAGTTTTGTTGAACAAAGTTTTTAATTTCTGCCATCAAATCTTCTGATTCTCTTACATAAACAAAGCCCCTGGATACAATGTCTGGTCCTGCCAATAATTTAGTGGCTTGTTTATTTAAAGTAGCTACTACTATTAAAATTCCATCTTGTGACAATTGTCTGCGGTCTCTCAGTACAATATTGCCAATATCTCCAACTCCAAGGCCATCAACAAGAACTCTGCCTGCTGTAACCTTGCCGGAAATACAACCCTTTTCTTGGGTAAATTCTATTACATTACCATTCTCTGCGATAAAGACTTTATCTTTTTCTACACCCAGCTCTTCTGCCAGTTCGCCATGTTTTAAAAGCATGCGGTATTCACCATGGACTGGAATAAAGTATTCTGGCTTAACCAGGTTTAGTAAAAGCTTTAATTCATCTCTGCTTGCGTGGCCGGAAACGTGAGTACCTGATCCTTTTTCGTAAACAACCTTTGCACCAAGGCGGAAAAGCAGGTCAATAGTTCTGTATACAGACTTTTCATTGCCTGGGATAGGCGATGCTGAAATTATTACTGTATCTCCAGAGTCTATTTTGATTTGTCTGTGATCTCCCTTGGCCATTCTAGAAAGAGCTGCCATTGGTTCTCCCTGGCTGCCTGTGGTAATAACCACCATCTCTTCTGGCAAGTGATTGTTTATTTCATTTAAGGGAATTAATACTCCCTCGGGGATATCCAGGTAACCAATCTCCTGGGCTATTGCGGTAACATTTTCCATGCTGCGGCCTGAAATAGTAACTTTTTTGCCAAATTTAACAGCTGCATCAATTGCCTGCTTTATTCTGTGAACGTTGGATGCAAAGGTAGCAATAATAATCCTGCCCTTGGTCATCCGGAACTGTTCTTCAAAAGCCTCGCCAACAACTTTTTCTGACATGGTAAAACCAGGAATCTCAACGTTAGTAGAGTCTGAAAGCATAACTCTAACGCCTTCCTCACTGATTTGGGCTATCCTGTTAATATCAAGTAGTTTGCCATCAACCGGAGTCTGGTCAAGCTTAAAGTCGCCAGTGTGAAAAATATTGCCCAGGGGAGTTCTGATAAATAAAGCTACTGAGTCAGGTATAGAGTGGGTACTTTGAATAATCTCCACCTCTATATTGCCAAATCTTAAAAAGTCCTTTGGCTTTATAACCTGAAGCTTTGGCTCCCTTGAGAAGCGATGCTCCTTAAATTTTGAATTAATTATGGCAACCGCCAATTTTGTTGCATAAACAGGCACCTCAAGGTCCCTTAAAATATAGGGTAAAGCCCCTATGTGATCTTCGTGACCGTGAGTTATTACTATAGCTTTTACCTTGTGTTTGTTTTCAATCAAATAGGTTATGTCTGGAATAACTACATCTATGCCCAGAAGTTCGTCTTCAGGGAACATTAGTCCCGCGTCAACGAGGATAATATCCTCCCCGTACTCTACAACCAGCATATTTTTCCCTATCTCACCCAGACCGCCCAGGGGAATCAAGAGAAGTTTTTCGTCTTTTTTTATGTCTTACACCTCCATATAATTTAGAAGACCGGACAATTGTATCTCCTACCAATTATAGACTGTAAGCGGACTTTCAACAAGGTATATTTATGACTGGTCTATAAATACTTTTTTAATAAATCTTCATGTTTTTCCGGACTTAAATATGCAGGTGCTATGTCAAAGATTGTCTTGCAGCCTTTTTGCCCTTCCTGGTAAAGCCTGTGTGCGGCTCTGGCGCAGGCCAAAAGAACTGAAGCTGTAAATTCTGGATTGGAGTCTAGTTTAAGGCTATATTCTATAACTTGCTTATGTTCTTTTTCTGCTCCGGTTCTTCCGCTTCTGATTACAAAGCCTCCATGGGGTAATTTTTGGTGATCACGCTCAAGTTCTTCCTGGCTGATAAAGTTGACCACCGTGTCATAATCAGCAAAATAGGCTGGCATTGTTTTTATAGCTTCTTCTATAGACCTTAAATCTGCTCCCTCTTCAGCAAGAACATAACAGTGGCGTTCATGTTTTTCCCTGCTGGTAAATTCTGGAGTCTGACCCTCTCTTACTGCTGCCAGAGATGCTTCTACCGGAATAGTATATTGGCGGGCATCTATTACCCCTGGAATCCTTCTGATAGCATCTGAATGTCCCTGGCTTACTCCCTTGCCCCAAAAAGTGTAATCGCTACCTTCTGGCAAGATGGCATTACCATAGAGCCTGTTTATAGAAAACATTCCAGGATCCCAGCCAGCAGAAATAATGCTTATTTTCCCAGCTTCTTTGGAAACCTTATCGGCCTGGGCAAAGTGATCTGGAATTTCAGCATGCTTATCGTAACTGTTTACTATATTAAAGTGGGCGGCAAATTCTGGAGTCTGCAGAGGCAAATCGCTGGCACTGCCACCGCAAAGGATCATAACGTCAATTTTATCTTTCATCTCCAAAGCCTGATCCAGATGATAGATTTTTTCTTTTTCAAAAAGTGTTTGGACATCTTGAGGGCTTCTCCTGGTAAAAATACCGGCCAGTTCCATATCGGGATTTTGCCTGAGGCCACTTTCAACCCCTCTTCCCAGGTTGCCATAGCCTAAAATGCCTATCCTGATTTTCAAATCCTTAGCCCTCCAAGTCTTGAATTTGACTGTCTAAAACATCATAACCAAGAATATCGATAGTTTCGTTAATATCTTCAAGGGAAACTTTGCTGTCATCAAATTTCAGATTCAGTATACTTTCATCGAAGATAATATTCACGCTTTCTTTATCAATACCTTCCATGGCTTTTACAGCCCCTTCTATTTTTTGTGAACAAGCTGTACAAGCTAGAGTGTCCATTTTAAT
>CAZUPR010000048.1:0-9443 GCA_964622305.1 uncultured Eubacteriales bacterium | reverse complement strand
CGCGTCTGAGTGGCACTCAGAAGGTCAGGGGTTCGATCCCCCTCGTCTCCACCAAATCAAAGATAGAGGGCATAGGGCTAACAAGCCTTGTGCCCTTTTTTCATATCGTATTTTGTAATATTACTATTTTAAAAAGATTATAATATGCTATAATAGTAAGGATTGTTTGACAAATACATACATAAGAAAGGGGCTTTCCCATGTTTCACAGCTGGTACTACAATATGAACTTAAAACAAAGGCTGACTATGATTGTTATCGCTGCTTTTATCGTAGTTCTTCTTTCAACTTCCATCTTTACCCTTTATTTTTCAAAAGAGATTTTGCTTGAAGGTGAGCAGAGAGCCATGGGACTAACCAATCTTAGCCTGCAAAATGGTTTACAGGATCTTCTTTATGAGCGCTTTTCCAAGGTTGATCTTGTAAAAAATGATACCCGCCTCTCCAATACCCGGGATTGGAATGAAAGAAGTCAGGTTCTAAAGGAACTGAAAAATTCCTTCAACGGAATTTATGATTTAAATATAATTGACCCAGCAAACGGAAGAATGCTGGCTACCACTGCCGATGAAGGTTGGTTTGACTATGACAACCAAAACAAAAACTGGTTTCAGGGCTTAAAAGATTCATCAGCCCAACTTTTCTACAATATAGAACGCTACCCAGGCAGCAAGGATACTTTTATGAACTATGTGTCCACTATGCCTACTGGTGAATTAATGCTGGTCAGATTGAACATGATGACACTTTTTGATGCCGCCCTCCGTCCTGTCTATGATTATTATCAGGAACATGGGGTTGACGGATCCTATCCCTTCTTAACTGACAGCCAGGGACTTGTTATCTGGCATCCCGATGAAAATCACATCGTGGAATTAGACATACTTAACAGAGAGGATTCTTTGGGAGATATCGGTAAAGCTATATCTCAGGGCCTTGAAGGAAATACTTCCTATAATTTTAACCAGTTAAATAAGCTTGCTTCTTATAAAATTGTCGGCGGTAAAACAGAAGAGGCCGGTTTAGGCTGGGGCCTTGTTCTCACCGTTGATGAAGAACACTTGCTTTCTGGCTTTAAAACCCTGAGAATTTATCTCCTTGGTCTGACCGCAGCTCTTATGCTTATAGTTGCCCTTTTATCTGTTTATCTTTTCAAAACAGTATTCAAACACCTTGATTCTATCAGCAGAGATGCAGTTGCCATCTCAAACTTAAACATGTCTGATTTAGAAAGTGGCTATCTCACTGAAAGAAATGATGAAATTGCCGGTGTGGCCAAGGCCTTTGCAAGTATGCACACCAGTCTTGCCGGCCTGCTCAATAAATCAGTTTCAGATTCTCAATCTGCCAGTCGTGCCTCCGATCAGGTAGAAAACGTAGCAGGTTCGGTTGTTGCTGGAACTGAAGATATAATTTCATCCCTGAGCAATATTTCAGCCAGCCTGGAAGAAGTCTCAGCGGCAGCAGAGGAAATATCGGCATCATCCCAGGAAATGGCGGCTTCAGCTATCGAAATGTCAGAAGCTCTTAAAGAAAGCAGCCAGGGTGCTGAAGAAATTATGGGTGATGTTGATGGTCTTATCGACGCTACCAATGGAAATATCGACAGATCTCTAAGGATCTACCAAGAAATAGGCCAGTCTCTGTCTAAGGCTATCGAGAGTTCTGCTGTAATTAACCAGGTTGCCGATATGGCTAATATTATTGAAAGCATAGCCGAGCAGACCAACCTTCTGGCTTTGAACGCAGCCATAGAAGCTGCAAGAGCTGGCGAACACGGACGTGGCTTTAATGTGGTTGCCGAAGAAGTAAGAAAGCTTGCCAATGACTCCAGCGAAACTGTTGCCGACATAAAAAGAGTTACCGGCCTGGTCCAGGATTCAATCGGAGAACTGGTTAAATCCTCTAACGATTTGCTGGACTTCGTAGGTGGCCCTGTTTCTGGGGATTATAGAAGCTTTGTAGATATTTTGGAGGGGTATAAGGCAAATATTTCCTCCCTCAGCAGCTCCAGTATGATCGCAAGTTCAACTGCAGCGGAGTTAACCGAAGTAGTTGGCGAGGTAGCCAGGGCTATAAATGACGTAACAATGTCAGTGACTGAAAGCAGCCAGATGTCAGTCTCTGCTTCAGAAACATCAGCTCAGATTGGCGCCTTGGTCTCGGATCTGCAAGAGGTAATTGTGGATATGCAGGATAAGAGCAGGGCAGTTGTTGAAGAGCTTTCCAGAGTAAAATTATAAATTGCCAAATCCAAAAAAGGAGCATATAATAAGCTCAAAGCGGGAATGGCGGAATTGGCAGACGCGCTAGATTCAGGTTCTAGTGGGCATAGGCTTGTGCAGGTTCAAGTCCTGTTTCCCGCACCAAAAGTAAGAAATGCCCCCTTGTTTTATCGATAAAATAATGGAGGTGAATTTGATGAATAATTTAAAAGAAGGGGATTTGATTTCCCTGACAGTAATCGACATAAAAGAATTTGGAGCTTTCTTGAATAGAGAGCCAGCTCAAAATATTCTAGATGAGGATATTCTGTTGCCTGAAAAAGAAATGACCGTAAAAATCAAAAAGGGCCAGAATCTTCTCCTGGTTTTGAAGACAAATCCAAAAACAGGAAAACTATTTGGCAGCATGAAGGTTTATGACCACCTGCTTAGCCATCCTGCCTATGAAAAGAACCAGCTCTTGTCGGCAACGGTTATCAGGGTCAACAAAGATCTGGGGGTCTTTGTTGCGGTGGAAGATAAATATCATGGCCTGATTCTAAACAAGGAACTTTACCAAAAGCTCGAAGTTGGCGACCAGATAGAGGTGCGGATTATAAATATCAGGGAGGACGGCAAGCTGGAGGTTACTACCCGCCAGCCAGCCCATCTTGAAATGGAAGATGATGCTAAAAAACTCCTGGATTATTTAAAGGAAAATGATGGCTGGATGGATTTAAATGACGATTCCAGCCCAGAGGAAATAAGGAAAGTCTTTGGGATCAGCAAAAAGGCCTTTAAGAGAGCTGCCGGCAGACTCTTAAAAGAAGGAGCCATTGAGATTGAAGAAGATGGCATCCGCCTAAATTGGACAGAATCAGAAGAAGTCTAAATGGCCGGCACACAATTGTGCTGACAAATTAAAAGACCAGCCAAACTAAGAACTCCCGAATGGAAGTCTAGTCAGCTGGTCTTTTCTAGTTTATGCACCTATCAATTCTTTTCCTTTGGCGGTAATTTCATAGATATTGACTATCTCCTTGCCACAATGCTGGGCAGAGGGACAGCCACCACAAGAACTTGCACAAGCCTCGCCTGTTTTCTCTTCTTTAATATATCCCATTCTCACCAGCTGCTGGATAGCAGCCTCTGCTGCCCCAGGACTTGTATTAAGCTTATCAGCCAGTCTGGTCAGGGAAAAATAAGCATCGTCATTAAGATGTCGCAAAATTTCTTTTAACAAAGTTATCAGCCTCCTTTAACTGAAGCCTAAGAAACTACCAAGCTGGTAGACCACCACTGCAACAATCCAGGCCAGGGCAAAAGTGTAAAGAGCAATGAAAACAGCCCAGCCCACAGATTTTGTTTCTTTTGTGATAATTCCAAGCACTGCCGCACATGGTGTGTATAAAAGAACCATAAGCATGTAAGAAAGCGCGGTCAGAGAAGTAAAGTTTTGCTGAAGCGCCTGAACCAGAGCGGCTCCTTCTTCCATGTACTGACCGGCATAGAGCATCCCCAGGGTTCCAACAACAGCTTCCTTAGCAGGGATTCCGGCAAAGAGGGCAACAGATTCCTGCCAGGTGCCAAAGCCTGCTGGTTTAAAGAGTGGAACTAATTGTGTTCCGATTATACCCAGGAAACTTTCCTGGCTGTAGGGCTCAGCATTTGATGGAAAGACTGCCAAAAACCACATAAAGGTTACTACTAAGAAAATTACTGTTCCGGCTCTTACAATAAAGCCAGAGACATTGGTCCACATATTCATCATTACGTTTTTAAAGGTTGGCATCCTGTATGGAGGCAACTCCATAATCAAATAGGAGCTTTCGCCTTTAAACAAAGTTTTATTAAATACTTTTGCCATAATTAAGGCCATCATAATCCCAATAGCATAGAGGGCAAAAAGAATCAAACCACCATTCCTTGGGAAAAAAGCTGCGATGAAAACTGAGTAAATGGGAATTTTGGCCCCACAGGACATAAAGGGCATGACCAGCATGGTAATCATCCGGTCCTTTTTATTGTCCATGGTTCTTGCCGACATAATGCCTGGCACGTTACAACCAAAACCGATAATCATGGAGATAAAGGCTCGGCCCTGTAGTCCGGCTGCCCGCATCATGTTATCCCAGACATAGGCTGCCCTGGCCATGTAGCCAGAATCTTCCAGGAGGCCCAAAAGCAGATAGAGGACAGTAATCAAAGGAACAAACTCGATTACCGCACCAACACCACTTATAATACCATCGCCTACGAAGGCGATGAGCAGGTCAGGAGCCTTAAGGGCTTCAAGAAAACCTACAAGAATCTCCCCCAAACCATCTACCAGGTCTGCTGCCAGACCTCCCAGGACTTCCTGGCCAATAGCAAAAGTGATTTGGAAAACCGCTAGCATAATGAGAGCGAAGGCTGGAATACCAAGATATTTGTTAATTAAAATTTTATCTACCTTGTCACTGAAAGTTGCAGTCTCTTCCTCTGGGCGTTTAACAGAGCCCTCAGCCATGGCATTAGCAAAGGCATACCTGGAATCGACAATCTCCAGCTCAAAGCTGTCCTTACTGTGAAACTTATAAAAATCCTTTATTTCTTTAAGAACTTCTGGATCTAAATTACTTTCCTCCAACCTTTTAAGGAGGTGGCCATCACCCTCAATTATTTTAAGAGCAGTCCACTTTAGGGGAAAAGGCAGTTTTTGCCCGGCCAGAATATCCTCAATTTGCCCCATATGGTGCAAAACATTCTCATTATAGACCAGGGGGTTTTCGTAAACTTTTTTATTATCGATAGCCTGCAGGGCAGTTTCGATCAAGTCTGACTTACCCTCCCCCTTGTGGGCAACAGTGGTGACCACAGGCACACCCAGCTTTTTGGAAAGGACATCAAGATCCAAACTGATATTTCTCTTTATGGCCTCATCTGCCATATTTAAAACGACTACTATATTTTTACCCATCTCTAAAAGCTGCGAGGTCAGGTAGAGGTTTCTTTCGATATTACAGGCGTCAACAACGTTAACAATAACATCGGCATCATCAGAGAGCACATAATCCATGGCAACTACTTCGTCCTCGGAAAAAGCTCCCAGGCTGTAGATACCGGGCAGGTCAATAATCCTGTACTCCTGGCCATTATATTTTAAAAGGCCCTCTTTTCTCTCAACTGTTACACCAGGCCAGTTCCCAACTTGTTGGTTGGACCCGGTAAGCTGATTAAAGAGGGTTGTCTTGCCTGAGTTGGGGTTACCAACCAGGGCGATTTTTTTCTTATGCATTAAATTCCCCTTTTCTTAAGATAACTTTTTCTGCCAGGCCTCGGCCTAAGGCTACTTTATTACCATTTATACTAATCACAAGGGGACCGGAATCATTTTTAACAATTTGCACACAGGCATTGGTATTTAAGCCCATTTCAAAAAGTCTTTTGGTGGCATCTTTGCCGGCATTTATAGAATCGACCCGGCCCATTTGGCCCTTAGTCAAATTTGTTAAAGCAGCTTTCATGGTCATCATTCCTTTCTCCTCTATTTAATGAGATAAAAAAATAGTTAGGCATAGCTAACTAACTTCTTAGCTAATTTTATACCAGTTCGGGTGGCTTTGTCAATACGATAAAATCTTCATATTATTTTCGGATTAGTCTATAATAGGAAGCATATAATAAAGTAGAAAAAACAAAGAAGGAGGCAATAATTATGGCAAATCCAAGGATTGAGATTGAGATGGAGGACGGGGGTCTTATCAAGGCGGAACTTTATCCTGAAATCGCCCCAAAAACTGTCAAAAATTTTGTCAGCCTGGTTGAGAAGGGTTTTTATGATGGTTTGATTTTCCACAGGGTAATTCCCGGTTTTATGATTCAAGGTGGCTGCCCTCAGGGGGCCGGTACCGGAGGTCCGGGACATCACATTAAGGGAGAGTTTTCAGCCAATGGTTTTGCAAATGACTTGAAGCATGAGCGTGGAGTTCTTTCCATGGCCCGCTCCAGAGATTTTGACTCAGCTGGCTCTCAGTTTTTTATCATGGTTTCGGATTCAGATCATCTTGACGGTCAGTATGCTGCTTTTGGAAAGGTTACAGAAGGAATGGATGTTGCTGATAAGATTGTCATGGCAAAAACCAGCTTTTTTGGTGATAAGCCAGTTTTAGACCAGGTAATGAAAAAAGTTACTCTTCTTAAGGAAGACCAGCCCAAGGATTCCAAGGAGTAGCCTGTCCTATGCTGGATCAAATAATTGTAGCCCTGGTTATCCTGGGCACTCTCTTCTTTTTTATCGATGGGAGAATCCGTTATGAATTTGTAGCTGTTTCCGGCCTCTTTTTGCTGGGCATCTTACAAATTCTCACAGCAGAAGAAATATTTTCAGGCTTTAGCCATCCGGCCGTCATCACCGTCGCTGCAGTATTAGTAATCAACAAGGCCCTTTTAAAATCTGGCTTTGTTGATAGGATTATCGTTTTTATAGACAAGAAAAAAGTTAATGTTCCTGTGAAGCTGGCCATTCTTATGGCTATCACAGCTTTTTTGTCTGCCTTTATGAATAATGTGGGAGCTTTGGCTCTTCTTTTACCTGTGGCAATTAAAGTTGCTGAGGATAACAAAATCAATCCCTCAAAGCTTCTTATGCCGGTAGCCTTTGCCTCCCTGGTAGGTGGAAAGCTAACTGCAATTGGGACTCCTCCAAACCTTATTGTTTCTGCCTACAGGGCAGAAGTTACGGGGGAGGCCTTTGGTTTTTTTGATTTTACCCTTATAGGTTTTGTTTTGGTTGCCGCAATCATTATTTTTACAGTAACTATAGGCATGAAGCTTTTACCGGACCGGGAAAAGAAAAATCAGGAAAAGATTTTTAACATTGGTGAATATTTGTCAGAGGCCCAGGTTACAAAAGATTCCAAGCTCTTGGGTAAGACCATTAAGGATATTTATCAGACCTATAAGGTGGAAGTTGAAGTTTTAAGTATCAGCAGGGGCAAGAGAAATATTGTTGTTCCTCAGGCTGATGAGCTTTTAGAGGAGGGTGACCTCCTGGTAATCAAGGCTGATGCCAGGGAGCTGGCGGAACTCATAAATAAGACAGGCCTGGTTTTGGCAGGAGCCAAGCTTGACCGTCTGGAGAGTCAGCTTAACTTGAAATCTGATGATTTTACCATGGTGGAGGTTGTTCTGCGGGAGGAGTCAATCCTCACAGGAAGGACGCCAGTAGAGAGCAGATTGCGCAATCGTTACAATGTTAACCTTGTGGCAGCCTACCGCAAGGGAGTTTATTTAGTATTCCAGTTAAAAGATTTTCGTTTTCAGCCTGGGGATGTCCTTCTTCTGCAGGCACCTAAGGAAAGGCTCCAGGATATTTATCAGGATTTAGGATGCTTACCTTTGGCTGGCAGGAGTCTGGAAATGGGAGGGACAAAACTTGGCAAGAAAAATGAATTTATGCCCCTCGTCATGTTTTTAGCCGGAGTAATTTTTGTGACTCTGGACCTTATGCCAGTCCAGCTGGCCTTTTCTTTGGTGGCTATTCTTATGGTTTTAAGCAGGATTTTGACGGCCAAGGAATTTTATGAATCTATAGAATGGCCAACACTTATTCTTTTGGCGGCACTTTTACCTCTGGGCACGGCCATCCAAAAAAGTGGTCTGGCCTTAAGCATCGCCCACACTATGGTAGGACTTGCTGCTTTTTTATCACCAGTATGGATACTTATTTTGCTTATGATTTTCTGCATGATCCTTAACAGTCTGATTAGCAGTACTGCTACAGCCGTTATCATGGGGCCAATTGCCCTGGGAATAGCAGAAGCGGCCAGCCTCTCCCCAGATCCTTTTTTAATGGGAGTTTGCTTTGCCGCTTCAGCATCATATATGACACCTATCGCCCATCAGTCAAATATGCTGGTTATGGGGCCAGGTAATTATAAATTTACAGATTACTGGAAACTGGGACTGCCACTTTCCATAATAACTCTTGTTTTGGGTGGCCCCTTAATTCTCCTGCTCTGGAGTTTCTAAGAAGTCAAAGAAGAGGCGCTGGAGGACTGCAAAGATGGGAACAAAAAGGATAATGCCAATGATTCCCATGAGTCCGCCACCCAAGGTTACTGCCGCCAGGGTTACCAGGGGCGAGATGCCGGAGATCTTGCCCACCAGGCGGGGATAAATGATGTTGCTTTCAATTTGCTGGAGGACGAAGAAAAGAATAATAAAGAGACCAGCCAGTTTGGGGCTTTCTACAAAAATTAAGAAAATTCCAGTCACAAGGCCGGCGAAGGCCCCAACTATTGGAATAAAGGAAAAAACTCCGATGACCAAGCTGATGATAGTGGCATAGGGCATGCGGAAAATAACCAGGGTGACAAAGAAAAGACTGCCCAGAAGAAGGGCTTCCAGGGACTGAGCCAGGATAAAGTCGGAAAAAGCCTTGCGATTGAGCTCGCCAACATAGACAACCTTCTGATAAATTTTCTCTGGCAGAATAGCTTTTAGGAACTTGTCATTCAAAGCCAGGAGATTTTCTTTTTGCAAGAGAAAGTAAATGGAAAAAACCAGGCCCAGGGCAAAGGAAATAATACTGCCAAAGACTGAGGAGGCAACAGAAAAAGTTGAGCCAATCCAGTCATAGAGAGATCCCTGGAGAAAAGAATTAAAGGAATCCTTCATTTTGTCGGGGTTAAGGGTTTGCACCCATTCGTTGATTTTTGAATACTTGTCAGTGTTATTGCTGACGTATTCTTTAATCGTATTGAGGTAGCCCGGGAACTTGTGCTTGAGCTCGGTACCAGTGTCAACCAGGCCAGGAATAAGTACACTTATAATAAGAACCAGGATTAAAATAAAGACCAGGATGGTAAGAAGGAGACTGAGCACTTTCTTAGCAGAATCGCTGATTTTTAGGCTGGCAAAAATTTTCCTTTGAAAAAACATCATAGGTTTATTGAGAATAAAGGCAATAATAAAACCAATGATGAGGGGAGAGGTTGCTCCCAGAAAGACCCTAATCGCATTTATTAAAAAATCAATATTAGCAAACAAGGTCCAGATGAGCATTGCAAAGAAAACTAAAAACATTTTTCTTTTTAAATCCTTGTTTAAAAATTCCATAAGACATCACCACTTAAATTATACCCCTGCCCATTAGGGGTGGCAAGATTTACATTTGGGGACGCAACATTCTGTCCGGACAAAATGTTGCGTCCCCAAATGTAAATCTTTTGATTGGAAGGAGGTGGGCAGGTGCCC
>CAZUPR010000047.1:0-10352 GCA_964622305.1 uncultured Eubacteriales bacterium | reverse complement strand
GTAAAGATGGTGGAAGGGATGAAAAAGCCTACCACCTTATTTTGCTTGCCAAAAACGAAAAGGGCTACCAGAATCTGATTAAGCTGGTTTCCAAGGCCTGGCTGGAAGGTTTTTATTATAAGCCAAGGATAGACCGGGAATTGATGGAGGAGTACTCTGAGGGCCTTATAGCTACTTCTGCCTGTATGGCAGGTGAAATTGCCCGCCTGGCCACGGATGGCAAGATGGAGGAGGCCAAAGAAAGTGCTCTCTGGCATAAAAAAGTTTATGGACCGGATAATTATTATATTGAACTACAAAACCAAGGTATAGAGGAGCAAAGGCTTCTTAATGTACGTCTGGCTGAAATCGCCAGGGAAACAGAAATTCCTTTGGTAGCCACCAATGATATCCACTATGTAAAAAGAGAAGATGCAAAAATGCATGATATTCTTCTTTGCTTACAAACAGGGAAAATTATCAGTGACCAGGACCGGATGAAATTTCCTACAGATGAGTTTTACTTAAAATCAGCTGAAGAAATGCAACAGGCACTGGGAGATTATCCTGAGGCTTTGGCTAACACCTTAAAAATTGCTGAGGCCTGTAATTTAGATTTTACCTTTGATCAAATGCATATGCCTGATTATAAGGTACCAGAATCCTACGACTCTCTTACATATTTTGAATATCTTTGCCAGGAGGGTTTAAAAAA
Source organism: uncultured Eubacteriales bacterium (assembly GCA_964622305.1). Classification (GTDB taxonomy): domain Bacteria; phylum Bacillota; class Peptococcia; order Peptococcales; family SKKY01; genus SKKY01. Next base: position 9,658 of record CAZUPR010000047.1, on the reverse strand, counting down.
GCGCTATCCAAGCCCTGACCAGGAAGTTTTACAAAGACTCTCCTATGAAACAGAGATGTTAAAGCAAATGGGCTATATTGATTACTTCCTTATAGTTTGGGATTTTATCGATTATGCCCGCAGGCATGGTATTTATGTGGGACCGGGCAGGGGGTCTGCCGCAGGCAGTTTGGTGGCCTATCTTTTGGGCATAACCGATATTGACCCTTTAAAGTATGATCTGATTTTCGAAAGATTTCTTAATCCTGAAAGAGTTTCTATGCCTGATATCGATATCGACTTCTGCTATGAACGCAGGGGTGAAGTTATCGATTATGTTGTCAGCAAGTACGGTGAAGATAAGGTATCACAGATTATAACCTTTGGAACTATGGCAGCCCGTGCGGCTATTCGTGATGTGGGCCGGGTTCTTGACATTCCCCTGCCAACTGTTGATAAGATTGCCAAAATGATTCCAACAGAATTGGGTATAACCATAGGCAGAGCTATAGAGTTAAATCCTGAGCTGAAAAAAGAAACCTTTGCAGACCCACAAATCAGAGAAATGATAAAAATGGCCATGGAGCTTGAAGGTATGCCCCGTCATGCCGGAACCCATGCTGCAGGCGTTGTTATTTCTAAGGATCCGCTGGACACCTATCTTCCCCTGCAGACTACAAGTGAAGGTGGAGTTACTACTCAATTCGCCAAAGAAAATGTTGAAGAAATTGGCCTTTTAAAAATGGACTTTCTGGGTCTTAGAACCCTGACCGTTATAAATAAGGCTGTAGAAATGATAAAGAAAAACAGGGATCACCATATCGATTTTAATCAAATAGACCTGGATGATCCCAAAACCTACCAGCTCTTTTCCAGAGGCGAAACCTTGGGTGTTTTCCAGCTGGAAAGTTCCGGCCTGAGAGCTATTATTAAAGATTTACAACCAGAAACCTTTGAAGATATTATTGCCCTGGTTGCTCTTTACCGGCCCGGCCCTTTGGGTTCCGGTATGGTCGATGATTTTATAAAAAGAAAGCATAAAGAAAAAAGGGTGGAATATCTCCATCCTGTCCTTGAACCTGTTTTAGAAAACACCTATGGAGTAATAATCTATCAGGAACAGGTTATGAGGATAGCCAATGAAATGGCTGGCTTCTCCCTGGGTGAGGCCGATCTTTTAAGAAGAGCCATGGGCAAAAAACAAAAAGATATAATCGATGGTCTTAAGGAACAGTTTGCAGAGGGATCAGCTAAAAAAGATATTTCCCGGAAAATATCCGATGAGGTTTTTGGCCTGATTGAATATTTTGCCGGTTATGGCTTTAACAAGAGTCATAGTGCTGCCTATGCTCTTCTATCCTTCCAGACTGCTTATTTAAAGGCCCATTACCCTCATGAATATATGGCAGCTCTTTTAACCAGTATTATGGATAATCAGGAAAAGGTTAATTTTTATATAAATGAAGCTAACAGAATGGGCATAAAAGTTTTACCACCAGATGTTAATCAGAGTGGCGAAAGCTTTGAGGCTGTGGGTGACCAGATTGTATTTGGTCTGGTGGCAGTTAAAAACGTTGGTAAAAATGCTATTGAGGCTATCCACCGGGCCAGGCTTGAGGGAGGAGTCTTCCATTCCCTGCAGGATTTTACCAGCAGGGCCGATTTATCTGTGGTCAACCGCAGAACTATTGAGAGCTTGATAAAGGCAGGAGCCTTTAAGAGTATAAATCCTAATCGCGTACAGCTATTGCAGATGCTGGATGCCTGCTACAGTCACGGTCAGAGTATTCAAAGAGAAAGCAATTCAAATCAGCTCTCCCTTTTTGAAATAGGAGAAGATGCGGGATTTGATATAATGGATGTGGAGATAGAAGTTCCGGATGTTGCTGACTTTACTGAAAAGGAAAAGCTGGATTTGGAGAAGGAATATCTGGGATATTATGTATCCGGACATCCCCTGGATGAGTATAGGGAGACCTTGCAAAAGAAGATAAAATATCAACTTATTGACCTGCCCAACCTTAGGGACAAGTCCAGAATAGCTATAGCTGGTATTCTTACCAAGGCAGAGAAAAAGCCTACAAAAAGAGGCCAGACTATGGCATACTGTAGCCTGGAGGATCTGACCGGCACTATTGAGGTCTTAGTTTTCCCCAGTGTTTTAGAAAAATATTATGAGCTGATAGAAAAAGACTCTTTTGTTATAATTACCGGCACCCTTCAATTACAGGAAGAGGGCAGCAAGTTTTTTGCTGAGAGGATAGAAAAACTTGAAAAAGAAGTAAGTTCTCAGGCTCCTCTGGCAAATGAAAAAAATCTTATTATTGAATTTAGGGATCCAGAAATTGACCAGGAAGTTTTTATTAAAATAAAAAGGATCATGGCAAATTACCCTGGATCCAGTCAGGTAATCTTCAGATTTCCACAATTGAAAAAAGAAATGATTTTAGGAGAAGAAAGCCGGGTAAGTGCTGATAAGCTTTTAATAGAAGAATTAAGGGCTTCTTCAGATTCTCTTTTAGTCAAGTTTGAATAAATGGAGGTTGCGCTTTGAGTGAGAAGATAGCAATTTATCCGGGCACCTTTGACCCGGTGACCAATGGACATATTCATATCATTAGAAGGGCTGTTAAAATATTTGACAAGGTTATTGTTGCAGTGGCTATTGATAATTACAAGGCTAACATTTTCAGTAACCAGGAAAGGGTGGACTTGCTTAAGGATTGCTTTAAGGATGAGCCCAGAGTTGAGATTGATGTTTTTTCTGGCCTTGTAGTGGAGTATTCAGAAAAGAAAAAAGCCACAGCTATAATTAGAGGATTGCGGGCTATTTCTGACTTTGAGTATGAAATGCAGATGGATGCTATGAACAGGACTTTAAATCCCAGATTAGAGACAGTTTTTTTGATGACAGAGTCCAAGTATTCCTTCCTTAGTTCTACAATTATCAAACAGGTAGCCTATCTTGGTGGTGATGTGACCGATCTGGTACCAGCAAATGTTGCCAAAAACTTAAAAGAAAAATACCAAAATGAGTCAAAATATTACGGCGAATAAATGAGGTTATAATATGATTAAAAAAATTGCTCTCTTAACAAGTGGTGGCGATGCCCCAGGAATGAATGCTGCTGTAAGAAGTGTTGTAAGAACAGCAGTCTACAATAATATAAAGGTATTAGGCTTTGAAAGAGGTTACCAGGGCTTAATAGAAAACTCCTTTTACGAAATGGGAATAACCAGTGTCTCGGACATAATCCAGCGTGGGGGTACCATCTTAAAGACTGCACGTTGCGAGGCTTTTCGCAGCCAGCAGGGTAAAAAATATGCCGCATCAATCCTGGTAAAAAATGAAGTTGATGCTTTGATTGTTATTGGCGGAGAGGGTACCATCAAGGGGGCAAGAGGCCTGGAACAATTTGGAATTAAGGCTATTGGCATCCCTGCAACTATTGATAATGACGTTTATGGTACAGAATATACTATTGGTTTTGATACAGCAGTTGATACAGTTGTTTCTGCTCTCAATAAGATTCGTGACACAGCCTCCAGTCATGAAAGAACTTTTGTGGTTGAGTGTATGGGCAGAGATTCAGGCTGGATAGCACTTACAGCAGGTCTGGCCGGGGGCGCAGAGGTAGTCTTGATTCCTGAAAAGGAGCTTTCCTACCAAAAGACTGCTGCAAAAATTAAAGAGGGTTTTAGCAGAGGCAAGGCCCATGGAATAATTATTCTGGCTGAAGGTGTGGAAAAATCTGATGTTTTTTCTGAAAAACTTGAGCAGCACCTGGGCATGAGTGTAAACAGGATTGTTCTTGGACACATTCAAAGAGGAGGCCAGCCCAGCTCCTTTGACAAAGTTCTTGGCAGTAAATTGGGTTACTGGGCCATAGAGGAACTTTTAAAGAGCAATCACGGTAATCTGGTGGGTGTAGAGGGTAAAAACAAGGTTCTAGTTCCCTTTAAAGATGTGGCCGAGCATAAAAAGACTGTAGATGATACCCTTTATGAAATGGCTGAAATCCTCAATCTGTAAGAGGTAAGCTTTTCCCTGAGGAGGATAAAAATGCGTAAAACAAAAATAGTTGCTACAATTGGCCCTGCCAGTCAGTCTGTGGCTATACTTACAGAACTGATTCTTAGTGGATTAGATGTTGCCCGTTTGAACTTTTCCCACGGTAATCATGAATCACACTATCAAATTATAAAAAATATCAGAGAGGCTGAGGAAATTACCGGCCGGCAAATTGCTCTGCTTATGGATACCATGGGGCCAGAAATTCGGACGGGGAGTTTTGTTAATAAAACAGCCTGGCTTGAAGCTGGCAGCCAGGTTATTGTAACAGCAGAAAAAATTCCTGGTGATGAGGGTCATATTTCCGTTTCCTATCAAACTATTTGCATGGATTTGAATCCAGGTGATAAAATATTAATTGATGATGGACTTATTGAGCTCCTTGTTGAAAAAGTCGAAGAAAAGTATCTTTATACAAAGGTAATAGTGGGAGGAGAGGTTTCTGACAATAAGGGGGTTAACCTACCCGGTAAGAAATTAAACCTGCCATCCCTGATTGAAAAAGATATTGCCGATATAGAATTTGGCATTAAGCATAAGATTGACTACGTGGCTGCAAGTTTCGTAAGAACTGGCCGTGATGTTCTGGAGATAAGAAAAATTATTGAAAGGGCAGGATCGGATATGGAAATCATCGCCAAGGTTGAAAATGCCGAAGGCGTTGAAAATATTGATGAAATTATCGAACTGGCTGACGGAGTTATGGTGGCCCGGGGTGATTTGGGCGTAGAAATTCCTATGGAAGAAGTACCTGTAGTCCAGAAGATGATGATAAAAAAAGCAAATTATGCAGGCAAACCTGTGATTACTGCCACCCAGATGCTGGAATCTATGGTTAGAAATCCAAGACCAACCAGGGCAGAATCTTCTGACGTGGCCAATGCAATACTTGATGGAACTGATGCTTTGATGCTATCAGGTGAAACAGCAGCTGGCAAATACCCGGTGGCTTCAATTATAACTATGGACAGAATTGCTAAAAATACAGAGAAAGCTCTTAATCTTTTTGAAAAAGATAAGGAAATTCAGCCCATGAAAAATACAGTATCTGACTCCATTGCCAGTGCAGCTTGTAGTTTATCTGGCACTCTTGAAGCCAGGGCAGTAATAACCTCAACAGCATCAGGATCGACAGCAAAAATGGTTTCTAAATATAGGCCCAGAGCAACAATTATTGCAGCCAGCCCAAGTGAGAGGGTTTGTCGCAAGCTAAAGCTGGTCTGGGGAGTAGAATCCCTCCTTACCACACCTAATGAGGGAACTGATGAAATGATAAAAAATGCAATTGACACGGCCCTAAGAGAAGATTTAATCTCTAAGGGTGACTTAGTAGTTCTTACAGCAGGAATACCGGTAAAAGCTAAGGGAACCACTAACCTTATAAAGGTAGAAGTGGCCGGACAGTGAGGAGGTGAAGTCATGAAACAGTTGTATAAATCAAATACAGACAAGATGCTTTTTGGCGTATGTGGTGGTTTGGCAGAATTTTTTGGGATTTCTTCCACCTTGGTAAGATTAATTTTTGTGATACTAGCCATTACAGGCAGCAGTGGGATATTTATTTATATAGTTGCAGCAATTTTAATGCCATCAAGTAATATTTATAAAAATTAATTAAAGCGTGCAAATTGAGGGGGCACTTAACTGATGAAAGAATTTAAGCACAAGATGCTTAAGGAAATAAATGAGCAACCAGAAGTTTTAGCCAGAATACTAGACAGCCAGATTAGAGTGCCAGAAGAATTAATAAGGGATTGTAAAAAGATATATATTGTTGCAAGCGGAACTTCTTATCACGCTGGTCTTAGTGGAAAGATTATTTTGGAAAGATTTTTAAGAATTCCCGTTGAAACAGACCTTGCCTCAGAATTTTATTTGAGGCAGCCACTTATTGATGAGGAAACCCTGGTAATTTTTATCAGTCAGTCAGGCCAGACTGCCGACACCTTATCATCTTTAAGATACGCAAATAAAATGGGGGCCAGAACTCTTGCCCTGGTTAATGTTATAGACAGCACTATTGCTAATGAGGCAGATTTTGCTTTGGATATTTTGGCCGGTGAAGAAGTAGCTATTGCTTCAACCAAAGCCTACACAGCCACCTTACTGGTACTTTATCTTTTAGCCATTGATTTTGCCCAGATAGTGGCTTCGTCTCAAGCAGATGAAGCAAAAAAACTGAAAAATGATATACTTCAATTACCTCTTTATGCAGAGAAAATTCTTTTGGAACAAGAAGCCAGCTTTTACCATGTAATGGCAGAAGGTTTCAAAGAGAAGAGTGATATTTTCTATCTGGGAAAAGGCCTGGACTGGGCTACTGCCAGGGAGGGAGTCTTAAAGATAAAAGAGATATCCTATATTCACGCTGAGGCCTTTGCCTCTGGTGAGATGAAACACGGGACTATGGCCCTGATAACTGAAGAAAGTCAAATTCTGGCTGTCAACACTCAGGAGGCCTTGTCAGAAAGAACCTTATCTATAGTTGATGAGCTAAAGAAGATGGGTGCCAGAGCTGCAATCATAGCTCAGGAGGGCAGTAAAGAATCTGCAGAAAAAGGTGATCAACTTTTATTTATTCCTAAGATGCCAGATTTGCTTACTCCCATAATTTCTATCATTCCTTTGCAACTGCTAGCTTATTATACGGCACTTGCTAAGGGTAATGATGTAGATAGTCCCAGAAATTTGACCAAGGCGGTGACATCAGAATAAAATGTATAAAAAGAAACATGGAGGATCTTTAATGAAAAAAACTGCACTAATTTTTTTAATAATAAGCCTTCTTTTTATGGCCGGCTGCCAGAAGGGAGAGTTCCTGCCCAATGATTCCTTAAAATACGAGGGAGAAAAAGAAGCTGGTAAACGTCAGGGCTTTGGCACCATGTACTATAAGGATGACAAAATCCTTTATGAAGGCCAGTGGGCTAATGATAAGTTTGAAGGCCTGGGAAAAGTGTACTACTCAGATGGCAAACTTCGTTATGAAGGAGAGTGGAAGGAAAACCAGATGTGGGGTCAGGGAAGTGTATACTCTCCGGAAGGAAATTTAATTTATGAAGGCCAGTGGGAAAAAAATTCCATGGAAGGTGTTGGAAAACTATACCACTCAAATGGTAAGCTCATGTATGAGGGTGAGGTGCAAAATAATGTTCCTCATGGCCAGGGAAAGTTTTATTATGAAAGCGGCGCCCTTATGTATGAGGGAGAGTTTAAAAATAATAAATTAAATGGTATAGGTACTTTATATTCAGAAGCGGGTAATATTAAGCATGACGGTGAATTTAGAGACGGAAATAAATGGCGTTAAAAGATATAGAACATAGGAGGTATTTTTATGCAAGTAAAAGAAATAATGACTAAGGCTCCATTAACTATCAAGAAAACAACTCTTCTATCGGATGCTTTAGATTTAATGCAAAATAATTCTATCAGAAGATTATTAGTAGTTGATGACAATGATAAACTGGTAGATATAGTTACTAAAAAAGATTTAAGTGAGGTTTCTGCTTCTCCGGCAACCAGTCTTAGCATTTTTGAATTAAACTATCTTTTGGCTAAAACTACTATCGGCGATATTTTAAAGGTAAGAAAAGACAGACCAGGCAAGCTTATTACTATTGATCAAAATGCATTAGTTGGACAAGCAGCTGTTCTTTTACGTGAACATAAAATTGGTGGCCTTCCCGTTATGAATGGCGAAGAAGTTGTTGGTATTGTTACTGAGTCTGATATCTTTGATGTTTTTATAACTGTCATGGGCTATAAGGAGCCTGGCACCAGGATTATAATTGAAATTGAAGAAGATAAGGGAGGTATTTTAAGAGATATCTCAGAAATCATCTTCGCTAATGGTGGCAATATTCAAAAATTATTGGTTTATGCAAATAAAGAAGAAAAAATTATGATTGAGCTAAGAATTACATCACAGGATGATCAAAAGATTGTCAATGAGCTTAAAGAAAAAGGATTCAATCTTAAAAATGTGGTAAATGCATAAACAGAAGGAGGAAAAATGTCTACAAAAAAATTAATAGTCTTGTCGCTGATTTTTGTTCTGGCAGGCTTTTTCCTTACAGGTTATGTTTTTGCTGATGCAGAAAGAGAAATGCCTGACACTGCAGAGTTGGCCAAGCTTAAAGAAGAACAGCTTCTTTTAAAGGAGAAGATTGCCCTTCTTGAAGAAGCTTTGTTGACCAAAGTATCGGAAAATGAAGGAACTACGGTTAAACCAAATGAAGAAGAGGAAGTAAAAGAAGAGCCGCCAGTAAGCAATAAGGTTATGGTTGCCTATGTTAAGGATGAATACAATGGTGTAAATACCAGAACTGCTCCTGGTACCAATAATCCTTTGGTTGAAAGAGTGGCTCCAAAGACTCCAATGGTAATCATGGACCAGGAAGATGATTGGTACAGGGTAAAGCTTGAAAGTGGCAATATAGCCTGGGTAGCTTCTTGGGTTGTCCGCGTTCAAGAGGAATAAACTATGCAAGATTCATGTAATATGTTAGGATGTATCTAATTATATAGAATAGAAAAAAGGGAGCTGGCTTAAGCTGGCTGAGAGGGAGTCTGTTTTGGTTCCGACCTTAGACCTGATCTGGGTAATGCCAGCGTAGGAATATAGTTTGCTTATTAAGCGCTCAGCCATCCCGGCATTTTTAGCATGGGGTGGCTTTTCTATTTAAAGAAAGTGAGGAAAGAAAATGGGCAAAAATAAATATTGGAAGAAAAGACAGTCAATTCTTTATCCGGCTTTTTTTATAGCCTTGCTCTTTTTTTTCTGGGAGCTTTCTGTAAGAAGCTTTAATTTGCCAGAATATATTCTGCCACTTCCCTCGGGCATAGCAAAAGCTTTTCTTCTCAATATAGATCTGCTTTTTTATCATAGCAGGTATACTCTTTTAGCAGCTCTTTCAGGACTTTTTCTGGGTATCATTCTGGCTCTTTTAATTGCCTATGCCATGAATAAGTGGTCATTCTTAAAGAAACTTCTTTATCCGCTTTTGGTAATTTCTCAAACCATTCCTATAATTGCTCTGGCGCCCGTAATTATGATTTGGTTTGGTCTGGGCTTGTGGCCAAAAATTTTAACTGTGACTTTGGTTTCTTTCTTTCCTTTGACTGTGAGTGTCAGCCAGGGTTTAGAAGAAGCTCCCCAGAAAGAAATGGATCTTTTAAAAGTTATGGGAGCCAGCCACTGGCAGATTATCAGGCATATAAAGATTCCCTTTGCCCTGCCCTATTTTTTCTCAGGCCTAAAAATTTCAGTGACTTATAGCATTATGGGAGCAGTTATTGGCGAGTGGCTGGGTGGCAATAAGGGACTGGGGGTTTACATGATCAGGTCTATGCAGACCTTTAAAACCAGCAATCTTTTTGCAGCAATCTTTTTAGTTGTATTTATAAGTTTGATTCTTTTTAAAATTACGGAATACCTTTCCCTGGCCTTCATGCCCTGGGAAAAAATCAAAGGAGGAATTTCATCTGATGAAAATGAATAAGAAAATTTTACTGCTTACTTTATTAACACTGTCCTTAATATTTTTAACTACTGCCTGTGGCCAGGGAAAAGATTTGGGTAAGGATTCCTTGGAAAAAGTTATT
>CAZUPR010000046.1:6357-10795 GCA_964622305.1 uncultured Eubacteriales bacterium | reverse complement strand
GCAGAATATGACTGGACCAAGGTTCACGGCCTGGTCATGACCCTGGATGAAGTCAGGCAGATCCAGGACATGCTTTTGAATTTGGACCTGGAGGATAGAAAAAAAGTGCCCGGACTCCAGCCTCAGCGGGCGGATATTATCGTTTTTGGTCTACAAATTCTCTTGGAATTTATGGAAAATTTTGCTTTTTTTGAGGTCACCATCTCGGAAAAAGATTTACTTTACGCCTTGGCGGAGGGGAGATAGGAATGGCCAGGACTCTTAAATTAAAAAATCAGCTTCCATTTTTGTGGGCTATGGACCCTGCTTTAAATCAAAAGCCAACTCTTATTCTGGGACTATCAGGTGGCCCCGATTCCATGGCCCTCTGGCATCTTTTGGAAAATCATCCCCAGCGTCAGAATTTTCAACTTGTTTTGGCCCACATTAACCATATGTTTCGGGGAGACCAGGCAGACCGAGAAGAAGAACTTTTGCGGCAGATGGTTGAGCCCCCCAGTATTTATCGCTCCCTTCGCACAGACGTTGGGCTTTTAGCCAGTCAAAAGAAAATTTCTTCTCAGGATGCCGGCCACCAGGTTCGCCGGGATTTTTTCGCCAGCCTGGCCCAGGAATTTAATACAAGACATTTAGCTCTCGCACATCACCGGGATGACCGGGCGGAGAGTTTTTTTATTCATCTTTTTCACGGAGCGGGGGCTCAGGGACTGAGCGCCATGCCAGGCCAGGACGATTTTGGGGCTCTGTCCATCTGGCGGCCTTTGATTTCCTACTCTAAGGAAGAAATTTTGGAGTACTGTCAGCAACATCAGCTGCCCTATTTTAAAGATCCTTCTAATGAGCAGGCCCTTTACTTGCGTAACAAGATTCGTCTGGAGCTTTTGCCGCTTTTGAAGAAGGAATATAATCCGGAAATTGTGGCCTCACTGGCCCGCACTATGGATATTTTAGAGGAAGAAGATGCCTATTTGGCCCAGCTGTCCCAGAAAGATTTTGCTCAGCTGGTAGGAAAAGATAGAGAAGAGGAAGCTGAACTTGGCATGCAGCCTGCTGGCAAGAATTTGTTTATGAGCAAGGTAGCTTTCCTGGAGCTGGCACCAGCCAGGCAGCGACGGCTCTTGCTGGAAATTTTAAAAAATTTAGATGCCGGTGTCAGCTTTGCTAAGCTTGAAAAAATGCGACAGCTTCTTCTACAAGAAAAAGGCCAGCGTTACTACGCCCTCTCTGCCAGCTGGCAGATGAGAGTAACCTACGATAAGGTAGATTTTCTTTTTACGGATAAAGAAGAGGCCTTAGGAGCCCGGCTGCCGGAAGATGCAAATCTGAAGCAGGAAACTTTTTCCGCCCTCTACCCCCAGGGTTTGGATTTCTCAACACTTCAGGAGATATTGACGGAAAAAGGCGAAATTACCCTGCCAGCCGGCCAGGGACGCAAAATCAAGCTGGACTTATCAACAATATCCACACTTTCCACAGATTTGCATCTGGGGACGCAACATTCTGTTCGGACAGAATGTTGCGTCCCCCAATGTGAATTTAGGACCCGACGCCCCGGAGATTTCATCAAGCCGGCGGCCGGGCGCACCAAGCCCTTGAAAAAATTTTTAATCGAAAAGAAAATCCCCCAGGATGAACGTGACGACCTTCTCCTTTTAGCTCTGGGCAAGGAGGTCCTCTGGATCCCCGGTTTGGTTTTTTCGGCCAACTTTCCCCAGGGATTTGAGTTTGAAAAAAGAGTCTCAATATGATAAAGTTTACTAGTATCAAAAAAATTAGAATGATATCGGGATTCGACTTGGAAGGAGACGTTTTGTGAACAGAGTTTTTAAAAACCTGGCTATATACTTAATGATCGTTTTAATCGCCGTCACAGCTCTCAGATTAACCAGTGAGCCGGAAGTTCAGCCAGCTCCCTTAAATAACTTTTCTGAATTTATGGACGCGGTTGAAGCAGGTGAAGTTAAACAGGTAAAAATAATTACAGAAGATAATTACCAAAAGGTAGAAGGGGTAACTTTAGACGATAAAGTTTTCCTCATACAAGTCCCTAAGGGCTACAACGAAATGATTACAGTTTTGCGCGAAAATACGGTTGTCATTGACCAGGAACCAACTCCGCTTCCACCGGTTTGGCTCAGCATCGTGACCAGTCTTTTACCCATTTTGCTGATAATAGGGGTCTTTTTCTTTGTTATGCAGCAGGGGCAGGGCGGCGGTGGCCGGGTTATGCAGTTTGGCAAGAGCCGGGCAAAGCTTCAGTCTGAAGACAAGGTTAAGGTCACTTTTGCCGATGTGGCTGGCGCCGATGAGGTCAAAGAGGAGCTTGAGGAGATTGTCGAATTCCTCAAAAACCCCAAGAAATTTCTGGCCCTGGGTGCCAAAATTCCCAAAGGAGTCCTCTTATTTGGACCTCCCGGAACTGGTAAAACCCTCCTGGCCCGTGCAGTGGCCGGCGAGGCCAAGGTTCCTTTCTATACAATAAGTGGTTCCGACTTTGTTGAAATGTTCGTGGGTGTGGGTGCATCCCGGGTTCGCGATCTTTTCGAACAAGCTAAAAAAACAGCTCCCTGTATCGTCTTCATTGACGAGATCGACGCCGTCGGCCGCCAAAGAGGTGCAGGCCTGGGTGGAGGTCACGACGAGAGAGAGCAAACTCTTAACCAGCTTTTGGTTGAGATGGATGGTTTCGAAGGCAATCAGAGTGTCATCGTCATCGCCGCCACAAACAGACCGGATATTCTTGATCCGGCCCTCCTAAGACCTGGTCGTTTTGACCGTCAGGTTACAGTCGACCGCCCCGATGTTGTGGGCAGGGAGGCAATTTTAAAGGTTCACATGAGAAACAAGCCTATTGATGAAGATGTTAATCCAAGGATTCTGGCCAAGGCTACACCTGGCTTTACTGGTGCCGATCTTGCCAACCTGGTTAACGAGGGCGCACTACTGGCAGCCCGCAAGGGTTTGAAGAAAATTCACATGAAGGAATTGCAGGAATCCATCGAAAGAGTTATCGCAGGTCCTGAGAAAAAATCCCGGGTTATCAGCGATTATGAAAAAAATATCGTGGCCTATCACGAAACAGGTCACGCCTTGGTTGCGGCCAAACTTGAGCACGCCGATCAGCTTCACAAGGTTACAATTATCCCCAGAGGGCGCGCAGGCGGTTACACGCTTTTCTTGCCCAGAGAGGATGCAAACTATATCACCAGAAGTCAGCTTATCGACAAGGTTACAACCCTTTTGGGTGGCCGGGTGGCTGAGCAACTGGTGCTGAAAGAAATTTCTACCGGTGCTTCCAATGACCTGGAACGGGCAACCGACACCATCCGCCAGATGATTACCGAGTGGGGGATGAGCAAGGAACTTGGACCAATGACCTTTGGTAACAAAAAGGACCACCAGGTATTCCTGGGCCGGGACATCGCCAGAGATCGCAACTACTCCGAGGCTGTAGCTTTTTCAATCGATAAGGAAGCCAAGGCCATGATTGTTGAGTGTTACGAGAAGGCCGAGAAGATTTTGTCCGAAAATATGGATGCCCTGATTCTGATTGCCGAGTCCCTTAAAGAGAGGGAAACTATCGATGCTAAGGAATTCTATGCTTTAATGGAAGGACGGACCGATGTTTTTGAAGAAAGCGACAGGATAGAGCGGGAAAGATTTGGCCTGCCGGAGCCAGAAGCTAGCTCCGATGAAGCGCCAGCCGAAAGCCAGGAAACCCCATCTGAATCAAGTGTTGATGTGCTGGTCGATGATACCAGTGACTCAGACACTGAAGAAGAAAAGTAAAAAATAAATTTTAAGATAGAAACACAAAAAATGAAATTAAATTTTGGAGGATGACAATTTATGGAAAAAACGTTTCTTATGATCAAACCAGATGGTGTACAAAGAGGTCTGGTTGGTGAAATCGTAAAAAGATTTGAAGCAAAAGGATTTAAAATGCTGGGAATGAAACTAATTCAAGTTTCCGAAGAACTAGCAGGCCAGCACTATGCTGAGCACGTGGGCAAACCTTTCTATCCAGGACTAATCGAATACATCACATCAGCACCAGTAATGGCTATGTGTTTTGCAGGTCAAGACGTGGTAGCCCAAGCTAGAAAAATGATGGGATCCACCAATCCAGCCGATGCAGCACCTGGAACAATCAGAGGAGACTTCGGCCAGGATATCGGCAGAAACATCATCCACGGATCCGACAGCGTCGAAAGCGCAGAAAAAGAATTAGCAGTATACTTCAAAGCAGAAGAACTAGTATCCTACGAATACCTTCCAGAAAAATGGCTCTTCGAATAAAAGGGACGCAACATTCTGTCTGAAAATGAATATAAATGTGCATAATGTTGCTTTTATGCAATAAAACAGAAAAAATCCCGGGTGGCATTAAGCCCGGGATTTTCTTTCTATTAAGCTAAGTCTAAACGGTAAGTAACAT
>CAZUPR010000046.1:1947-6257 GCA_964622305.1 uncultured Eubacteriales bacterium | reverse complement strand
AGGTTCGCCCTTTAAAACAAAATGAAAATGATTATCCATGATGCACCAGGCTAAGATTTCAGTCGGGTAGTCTTCAAAAATTTTCTTAGCCAGTTTCTTATAGTGATTTTTGTCCGCTGCCGATGAAAAAATTCTTTCACGGGCGTTTCCGCGATTCATGACGTGGTAGTATCCAGGCGGATATCTTGAGCGTGGCCGTCTAGCCATTATTTCGCCTCCTTTTGACTCTTGTAAATAACGACAAAAAAGTCTCTTTGGTGACCGTTTTCGAAAAGGAAGGTCCTTAGCCTTGCAGCTGGCGTGCTCTGGGTTGAATGGGAGCCCGGAATCCAGCCATTTGCAGCAGGCGTCTTGGTTTTTTTGTAGCCTTTTTGGTGTTCTTTACAGAGGTTAAGATTAAGTTTTCCATTTTTACGAAGATTTAGATTTTTTTCATAAGATTTTGACATGTCCTGGAGGTCATCCTCCTTTCTTTAAAATTTAGATTACAAGACTTTTTTGTACCCCTCACTAATATGTTTCCTGGACTTATAACCCTTTCCTCAGAAAAACTTAAAGTTTACAAAATGTTTACATTCACATTTGAACATTTGGGGACGCAACATTCTGTCCGGACGGGAGGGACGCAACTTTTTATCTGATTTTACACTCATTCTAAAATCAGATAAAAAGTTGCGTCCCCATTTGTCAGATGAAATGTTGCGTCCCCAAATGCAAACTGGTATAATTTTTTGGCCCTCTCTAGGCAGGGCTATTTGATGAAAGTTAGGTGGAATCTAATGTTTGACAGGCTTGAGGCTATAGAAAAAAGGTATGAAGAATTAAATGAGCTTATGAGTGATATCCAGGTCATCAATGACCATAATGAGTTGCAAAAACACGCCAAGGCCCAGTCGGATCTTGAGGATACGGTAAACGTTTTCCGGACCTACAAGGCAGTGCTGGCTGATCTTGCCGATTCTGAAGAAATGTTAAATGAAGCTGGACTTGATCCCGACATGAGGGAGATGGTTGAGTTTGAGATCGATGAGCTAACCGAACGCAAGGAAACTCTTGAAGAGGAGCTGAGAGTTCTTCTCCTTCCCAAAGACCCTAATGATGAGAAGAACGTTGTAGTGGAAATCCGCGCCGGGGCCGGCGGCGACGAGGCCAGCCTCTTTGCCGCCAACCTTTTCCGCCTATATTCTCGCTATGCGGAAAAGATGGGCTGGAAGGTTGAGGTCCTCAACACCAGCTGGACCGGCGTGGATGGGATCAAAGAAATCAGCTTCCTCATCTCCGGTAACAAGGTCTATAGCTACTTAAAATATGAAAGCGGCGTTCACCGGGTGCAGCGCGTTCCCGACACCGAGTCCCAGGGCCGTATCCACACATCGACAGCAACAGTTGCCGTTCTGCCTGAAGCTGAAGAGGTAGAAGTAAATATCGACGCCAATGATCTTCGGGTTGACGTTTTCTGCTCCAGCGGACCCGGCGGCCAGTCGGTAAACACCACCCAGTCAGCAGTCCGCATCACCCACGTGCCCACCGGAATCGTGGTTTCCTGCCAGGACGAGAAGTCCCAGCACAAAAACAAGGACAAGGCCATGAAGGTTCTGCGTGCCAGAATTTTGGAAAAGGCCCAGGAAGAAGCTGCCGGCGAGATTGCCTCGGCCAGAAAAAGCCAGGTTGGAACCGGTGACCGCAGTGAGCGAATCCGGACCTACAATTATCCCCAAGGCCGGGTGACCGACCACAGAATCGGCCTGACCCTCCACAAATTGGACGCCATCATGTTGGGCGATTTGGACGAACTTGTCGAAGGCCTTATTTCCTACGACCAGGCGGAGCAACTAAAGGATGCAGGCCAAAATGTCTGATGTAAATTCTCTCTTGCGGGAGATTGCCGGCGACGGATCTTTGACGGCTGATCAGCAAAATGATTTGCGCTACATCCTGGCCCACATTCTGGGTTACGAAAAGGCCAAGCTAATTTTATATACTGAGAAAAAACTGACTCCGGCTCAAATACTGGCCTGGCAGAAGGCAAAAAGCCGCCTGCTTAAGGACCAGGAGCCGGTTCATTACATTATTAATAGTAAGAATTTTATGGGGATGGACTTTTATGTCGACCATCGCGTCCTGGTGCCCCGTTTCGATACAGAACTTTTGGTGGAAAAATGCCTGGAAGAGGCCAGTAAAGAGCCTCAGGAAATTAAGATTCTGGAGCTTTGTACCGGCAGCGGAGCCATCGCCATCAGTATCCTGGCCCATTGGGCATCAGAAAATGTCAGCCTTAAAATCGACGCCCTGGATATTTCCGCCCAGGCTTTAGAAGTAGCCAAGCTTAATGCCAGCAAACTTCTTAGTCCGAACAAGCTGGGCAAGCTTAATCTTTTTCAGAGTGATCTTTTTAGCCAGATTCCAAGCGGCAGTCGCTACCATATGATAGTGGCCAATCCGCCTTATATTTCCGAAGCCGACTATGCTAACCTGGATACCAATGTTAAGAAGGAGCCTCTTTTGGCCCTGGTTGCCCCTGAAGAAGGTCTCTTTTTTTACCGGGAGATTTTGACCCAGGCCAGAGATTTTCTCTTGCCAGGTGGCTCGATTATTTTTGAAATTGGCTATAATCAGGGGCCGGGTTTAGAGAAGATTGCTCAGGAACTTGCCTACAAAAATTGCCAGATTATTGCCGATTATGCCGGCCACGATCGCCTGGCTTTTATTTTCTAGAAACCGGGCAAAAAGTGCTTTTAATTTATAGAGAAATTTGGTAGAATAGCAATTGTGGTAAATATTTTAGGAGCTCCTGGTCTTACCTGTGTACTCAGAAGAAAAGCTTAAAACGCAGACCCGACCGACTACTAAGCTTTTTCAGGCACATGGTAAGGACCAGAAAAAAACAGCCCAACTTCCTATTAGAGGAGGTTGGGCTGTTTTACATTCAAACAGCGGGGACGCAACATTCTGTCCGAATGAAAGGGACGCAACTTTTCATTCGGACAAAAAGTTGCGTCCCCGTTTGCAAATGGAAGTTTTTAAGGTATAATCGAAAAAAAGATGAAAAGAGGAAGTTTTTATGGCTATACTTAAAAAAAGACCGGAATATTTGTCTCAATTAATCGATTTTAGGGATAAACCTTTTATAAAGGTGATAACAGGTATAAGGCGTTCTGGCAAATCCAGCCTTCTTTTGCTCTTGGAAGAGCATTTACTGGCATCGGGAGTAGGGCCATCGCAAATTATCAGAATCAACTTTGAATCCCTCAAACATGATCACATAAAAAATTATAAAGATTTATATAAATATATTGCTGAGAAAATAAGCTTGCAAGATGCTAATGAGGCGACAAAACAAACTGGGCCGACCTATCTTCTGCTGGATGAGCTGCAACTTGTCGATTCCTGGGAGAGGGCCGTCAACTCACTGATGATCGATTTCAAGACCGACATCTACATCACCGGTTCCAACGCCTATCTCCTTTCATCGGAATTATCAACACTTTTGTCAGGCCGTTTCGTCGAAATTAAAATGCTGCCTCTTTCCTTTAAAGAATATCTGGATTTTCGCGATGTTCCTGCATCAACTATGCCCCACTCGGACCTGGAAGACTTTTTTAATGACTACATGCGATACGGCGGTCTGCCTTCGATTGTTCAGCTGCTGGATACGCCTTCGACCGTCGCCCCTTTTTTGGAGGGAGTTTACAACACCGTCCTCATGAAAGACGTGGTTCAGCGCAATAATGTTCGCGATCCGGCTCTCCTGGAAAATCTTTTTGCCTTTTTGGCCAGCAATGTCGGGTCCATTCTCTCGACCAACAAGGTCAGTAATTTCTTGACCAGCAGCGGCCGAAAAACTACCAGCGACACCATCGACAACTATTTGCGGATGCTTGAGAAGGCTTTTATCATCTACAAGGCCAGGCGATTTGACATCAAAGGCAAGCAGCACTTAAAAACTTTGGAAAAATATTATTTGGCCGATACTGGTATTCGCAACCAGCTGACCTCTTTTAAAAATTTGGATTACGGGCATCTCTTGGAAAATATTATTTATCTGGAACTTTTGCGCCGGGGATATGAGGTTAGCATTGGGAAAATTGGCGAGTGGGAGATAGATTTTTTTGCCCGGAAAGAGGGGGTCTTGGAGTATTACCAGGTTTCAGCCACTCTTATGGACCAGAAAACCAGAGAGAGGGAGCTCAGGCCCCTCTTAGCTATTGCCGACAACTACTCCAAGCATGTTTTGACTATGGACAAGACCCCAGCCGATGATTACCAGGGAATAAAGATAGTTAATATAATCGACTTCCTCTTAGATTAGA
>CAZUPR010000046.1:0-1847 GCA_964622305.1 uncultured Eubacteriales bacterium | reverse complement strand
TCCGAACAGAATGTTGCGTCCCCAAATGTAAAATGCTAAACTATTTTGGTGCATCGGTGCATATGGTGGCACTAACTTAGGAAAGAGGATGTTTCTTTTGGAAAGTATTATTAACAAGCTTAAAACAATGAAAAAACGCTATCTGATTTTACTGGGCCTGCTCTTCTTAGGCCTTCTTATAAATTTCACATTTTTGAATACAGGTCAGCTGAAAAAAACTCCGCCGGCCACGCCCCTCTCCCCAGAGGAGGAGGCTGAGCGTGAGTTTGCCAACGCTGGAGTTTTTGGTGAGTACAACGTCCTCCTTTTGGGCATCGACTCCCGGACTGACCGCGGCCTCCAGGCTGAAATCGAAGCCAAGAGCTTCCGCACAGACACTATCATCCTGGCCAGCCTTGACATCAAAAGCAAAAAGGCCCGCCTGATTTCCATCCCCCGGGACACCAGGGTTAAAATCAAGGGCAACTTTAATAAAATAAATGCCGCCTTCGTTTACGGAGGCATAGATCTGGCAAAATCAACCGTCGAGGATTTCATGGGCGTAGAGATTGACCGTACCATGATCGTTGACTTCCAAAGCCTGGTTAAACTGGTTGACCTCCTGGGCGGCGTAAAAATTGACGTCCCCAGCCGCATGTATCGTCCCGTTGATGATATCGACCTGGAGCCCGGCCTCCAGCTTCTTGACGGCAACAATGCCCTGGCCTACTCACGCTACCGCGGCACCGCCGGCGGCGACATCGACCGCGCAGCCCGTCAGCAGGAAGTCATCCAGGCCCTGCTCAAAGAAATTATTTCCGTCAAGGGTGTCTCCATGATCCCTTCCCTATATAAGACAATGGAAGAAAACATGGTTACCGATATCCCCCTGCGGGAAATCATGACCCTGGGCAAGCTTGCCCCCAACATTCTCAAGAATGGTCTGGATACCATGGTGGTTCCCGGCTATAATATTATGGTGGGTGGAGTTTCCTACTGGCAGGTGGACGAGAAAGCCTTTACTCAGGCAATCGACCCCGATGGCAGCCTGGGCTTTAAACCCCATGTTGAAGCCGCACCGGCCCCAGCTCCCAAACCAAAGCCAGAACCCGAGCCTGATTCCAATCTGGACTCCGATGCAAATGGCGATACTCCCGTCAGCTCCACTGATTCAAATGGGTCTGCAACTCCCAGCTCAGATTTAAATTCCAGCTGGAGCGCAAACTATGGAACTGAGCCCAAGTCAAGCAACTAGAAAGCAGGTGCAAACTTGTCTGAATACAGCAGAATGAACAGCCGTAACGATAATGGCAAAAATCTAGAAAATAACCGCCGCGAGGCTATCATAGAGGAACTTGTCAAGGAGAGGGAGAGAGATCCCAATGCTCCCCAACCGCCTCCACGCCGCAAGGAGCCCCCAAAAAAGTCCACCAAGGTCAGAAACCTTATCCTGGCCCTGGTTTTTGTGCTCCTCCTTTTCACCGGCTACAAGGTATTAGACTTCGTCAGGTCCCCACTCAATGCAGTTGAAGAATTACCTCCGACCGACATTGATGAAAACAAGGAGCCCAAGCTCCCATCCGAGGACGACGAATTCGCCAAAAAAAGAGTTAACATCCTGGTTCTTGGTACAGACGAGCGCCTAGGCGAGCCCTCCCGCTCAGACACTATCATCCTGGCCAGCCTTTTTCCTGAGGAACGTCAGGTAAAACTCCTTTCCATTCCCAGAGACACCCGCATGGCCATACCAGGCCACGGCAACGACAAGGTTAACCATGCCCATGTTTACGGAGGCGTAATGCTGGTTAAGGAATCAGTGGAAGAGTTTACCGGCATCCCCATAGATTTTTATGTGGAAACCAACTTCA
>CAZUPR010000045.1:0-11651 GCA_964622305.1 uncultured Eubacteriales bacterium | reverse complement strand
ATCAAATCCTAGTGACTTTGCATAGTCTTTAATCAATTTCTGCTTCCTCTTTTGACTTGTCATAGTTGGCCCTGATTAAATCATATCTGGTAACTATACCAACAACCTTATCCTGGTCGTCTAAAATTGGTACCCTGTTAACCTTATTTTCAATCATTAAAGTAGCTACATCAGTTAATTCTGCATCTTCTCTGGCAACAATCAAATCTTCTTTTGTCATAAGGTCTTTAACCATAAAGGCAGATATTTTTTTAATTTCATCAAAGAAAGCATTTTTACCAACCTGTATTACTCCATCAAAGAAGCTTAAAAAAACAGGTGGATTCAATTTCTTTTGCTGATACACCAGGTCGCCCTCAGTGATAACTCCTACAAGTTTCCCTTGGGAATCTACAACGGGCATTCCACTAATTTTTTTGTCAATGAAAATTCTTGCTACCTCTTCAATAGTGTTTGTTTCAAAAACAGTTACCAAATCTTTTGACATAATATCTTTAACCAGCATTATCTTCCACCTCCATTTTTTATATTATTTCTTGAATTTTAGAAGCTAATTTGTCTGTAAAAAGCTTATCTATATCCATTATCATTAACAGGCGATTTTCTGTTTTAGCTACACCTGAAATTGAATTGTCAGCTTGCTCAGAGAAAATTGCTGCTGTCTGATCAATATCAGATTCGGGAACTCTTATTACTTCAGAAACAGAGTCTACTATCATTCCAAGACTTAGGTCATTGACCGATATTACAACTATTCTTGTTTCTTCAGTTGGAACAATATCCTGGTTATAGTATTTTTTCTTTAAGTTGTAGACAGGAATTACCTTACCTCTTAAATTTATAACCCCAAGGATTAACTCATCAGCCTGAGGTACAGAAGTGATTTCCTGGTACTTTAGAATCTCCTCTACTGAAGTAATTTCTATGCCGTATTCTTCTTTATTGAGCTTGTAAACAACAAATTGCCTTTCAGCCATTTTACATCCTCTTTTCTTAGTGTATAATATTTTTTAGATTATTTTTTTGGAGGTAATTATGTTTTTCTTAGGTGATTCAGTTATTGCTCTTTTAATTTTATCAGCTTTTTTTGTCTTTTTAACCCTCTTTTTTAATTTTGGCAGAAAAATTCGTATGCAGGTACAAGCAAAAAAAATAAGTAAAAAAGCTTTAACAATTCTTGATATAAGTAGTCTTCCCCTGCATAAAAATGGTGATGTTAACTGGGAGCTCCTTGAAGGTAAAGCCAAAAAGCTACCTGACAGCAGGGACAAGTATATGTTTTTAAGAGATATCAGAGAACAAAAAGAATACAATAAGGCTCTTCCTAAAAAGAAGGCCGGCCACAAATAAGGTTATCCATTTCCAGTAAAACTTCCTTTGCTTTCCCTCTGATTATTATGTCAGCTATATCATCAAGGGGAGTTTCCTCAAGGTTTATGATAGCCAATCTGGCGCCTGCATTTTTTGCCTTAACTGGAAAATAATTAGCTGGTGAAACTTCCAGTGAGGAACCGATAACAATAAAAAGGTCTGCCTTAGATGTCTCTCTGTCTGCCATTTCCAGGGCCTCAAGAGGGAGATTTTCGCCAAAGAGCACTACTCCCGGTCTAACCTTGCCCGGACAGGCTTCACACTGGGGGACGACATCTGCTGTAAAGAGTTTTTCTATGGGATAGTCCCTCCTGCACTCATTACAATAAGAATATCTTAAAGAACCATGCAGTTCGGAAACAGACCTTGAACCTGCTATAGAATGAAAGCCATCAACATTTTGAGTTATTATATGTTTTACCCTGTTCTTCTTTTCCCATTCTGCAAGAATAAAGTGCCCGTCATGAGGGGCTGCCTTATTTAAATTCTCCACTCTCATCCGATAAAATTCAAAAAAATTATGGGGATTTAAGTTAAAGGCCCTTATTGAGGCCAGCTGCCTAGGGTCTTGCTTCTTCCACATTCCATCCGGAGAGCGGAAATCTGGCAAACCAGATTCTGTACTCATTCCTGCCCCTGTAAAAACCACAACATTTGATGAAGTTCTGAGCCAGCCACATAATAAATTTAATTCTCTGCTCATTGATTTGCTCCCTTTTTTAGACTATTGTAAAAATCTTGTCCAGCTTGGCAAAGCTTAAAATCTTAAGAATGTATTCGCTTAAGCCAGTGTAGACAATCTCTCCTTCATTCTCATTAACAAACTTATATAAAGAAATTAGCATCCCTAAACCTGAGGAGTCCATAAATGGAACCTGGGTCATATCCAAGACTACTTTTTTTGTATCTTCTTCTTTTATTTTTTCTTTTATAATATCTTTAAAGTCATTGACATCAAGGATGTTGATTTCTCCTATCAGCTCAACTCTTAAAAGATCTTCTTCTCTTTTAAATGAAACCTTAGCTGCTTCTTGCACAGTATAACCCCCCATAAAGATTAAAATGGAATGTCTCTATTCTATCTACCTTACATTATAAAGGAATCGGTAATGGAATAAAACCAATATTTGCTACTTTTTTGCTATAAAGAGTGAAATACCGCCAAAACCATAATTTTTTAAGGTGATTTGGCTAAAACCAAGGTCTAAAAAAGTTTTTTTCAGATCTTTTTTTTCAGGGAAGGTTTTTAAGGACTGGCTTAGCCACTGGTAGGGTGAATATTCGCCATCAATTTTTAAACCCTTGTCTGAAAAACGTCCAATAATTGGCACCATTTTGTAGTAATATATTTCAAAAAAGAATCTTATCAGCTTATTCTCTGGCTTTGCCACCTCAAGAATATAAAGGGTTCCATCTTTTTCTAAAACGCGCAGCATTTCTGAAAGGGCTCTTTCAATACTGGTCAGATTTCTTAGCGCAAAAGTATTTACAAGCTTGTTAAAAGACTGATCCTCAAAGGGAAGATTTAAAGCATCTCCCAAAATAAAATTTACAGATAAATCTTTTTCTTTAGCCTTTTGACAGGCTTTCTCAAGCATTTTTTCAGAAAAATCCAAGCCGGTAATTTGTCCATCTTTCTTATCTTTTAATTCCTGAGCCAGTTTTAAGGTCAAAGTTCCTGAGCCACAACAGATGTCTAAAACCTTGTCTTTATCTTCTGCCTTGAATTCTTTAATCAATCTTTTTTGCCAAAGAGGAAAAAAGCCTCCTGTCAGTATTAGATTCATCTTGTCATAATCATGGGCAATAGAGTTAAAAACTTTTTTTATAAAGTATTCTTTTTCTTCCATCATAGCAATCCTTGGTCATCTGCCTTCTTTAAGGCAAAATATTTATAGGCTAAAAAGGCAAGGGCAAGTATGATATAGGCAAGGTAAAAATAAAGATAGGTCTCAGAAAAGTATTTTTTCACAAGAATAAGGAGGCCTGTTACCAGACCACTTACAAGCAGAGTATAGCCCAAGATTTTACTAAATTTATCGACCCAGCTTTCTTCCTTCATTTTTCTTTTTAGGGTAAGCAAATGAAAAAAATTATTAAATAAAACCATATAGCCAAGTTTGCTTAAAAAATAAGCAAAAAGAAGGATTATGAGACTATTGAGCAAGTGCTTTTCCCTCCCTTATCAGCACATTACAAGAAAATGCGATTGTTTTTAGACAATCGCATTTTAAAAGCATTTTTATTCTTCCATGGTGGATAAATCGCCTAAGGGAAGGCCTAATTCTTTGGCCTTAAGAACCCTTCTCATTATCTTTCCACTTCTTGTTTTTGGAAGAGAGTCCAGAACTTCAATCTCTCTGGGATAGGCATGAGCTGCCAAATGTTTTCTGACAAACTTTTTAATATCTTCAAATAGCTCGTCACTATTTTCATAACCATCTCTAAGAGTTACAAAAGCCTTTATAATCTCGCCTCTTTCTTCGTCTGGTTTGCCGATTACACCTGCTTCTGCAATTGCAGGGTGATCAACAAGGGCGTTTTCTACCTCAAAAGGTCCAACCCTGTGGCCGGAAGTATTAATAATATCATCGGCACGGCCAATGAACCAGAAGTAGCCATCGTCATCAACATAGGCATTATCTCCAGACAAATACCAGCCTTTTATCTTAAAGTATTCATTGTATTTTTCTTCATCTCCCCAGACCTGTCTCATCATAGAAGGCCAGGTTGGTCTAAGTGCTAAAAGACCCACGCTGTCTCTGGGAAGAATGCTGCCATGCTGATCAATTACAGCAGCTTTTATACCTGGTACGGGTCTGCCCATAGAGCCAGGCTTTATATCCATGCAAGGGAAGTTTACAATCATCATTGAGCCAGTTTCAGTTTGCCACCAAGTATCGTGTATGGGCAGATAGAATACTTTAAGGCCCCAGCGGATTACTTCTGGGTTAAGAGGCTCGCCTACACTGCAAATATGTCTCAGGCAGGGAAAATCAAAGTCTCTTGTAATTTCATCTCCAGCCTTCATGAGCATTCTCAAGGCAGTTGGAGCTGTATACCAAACTGTAACCTTGTTTCTTTCCAAGGTTTTGTACCAGTTTCTGGCAGAAAAGAGTTCAGCATTAACTACCTGGGTAACCCCATGCAGCCAGACTCCAAAAATACCATAAGAAGTTCCGGTAACCCAGCCAGGGTCAGCAGAACACCAGTAGATATCGTCTTCTCTTAGGTCTAAGACCCATTTTGCAGTCTGGTAGTGTCCCAGCATGGCCTTATGAACGTGAATGATGCCTTTTGGAGAGCCAGTTGATCCGGAAGTATAGTGAAGAATAAAAGGATCTTCCAAATCAGTTTTTTCTATTTCAAATTCTTTTGAAGCTTCATTTATCAGTCTGGAGTAAGAAAGTATTTTATCAGTTTCTGTAACATCATCACCAATGATGACAATGTATTCTAAATCAACTAACTGATCTTCAATTTCTGCAACTCTTTCATAGAGAGTCTTGTCTGTTATCAAAACTTTG
Organism: uncultured Eubacteriales bacterium; assembly: GCA_964622305.1. GTDB lineage: Bacteria > Bacillota > Peptococcia > Peptococcales > SKKY01 > SKKY01. Next base: position 6,753 of record CAZUPR010000045.1, on the reverse strand, counting down.
GCAGCTGAGCCAAGCAAACGGTCTCTGACTGCTTCTGGTCCGAAGGCTGCAAAGAGCGGTCCTAATACTCCGCCCATTTTAGGCACTCCTATGGCACAATCATATAATTCTGGAATTCTGGAAAGAAAGGTGAATACCCTGTCTCCCTTTTTTACTCCCAGTGATTTAAGCATATTGGCAACCTGATTAGATTTTTCGCTAATATCTTTAAAAGTGAATTTTTTAATCTGGTTGTCTGGACCTTCCCATATCAAAGCTAACTTGTCTGCTTTGCCATTTTCCAGATGCTTGTCTATTGCCTCATAGGCAATATTATAATAGCCATTTCCAAGTCCCTGGAAATTTTCAATAGCTGTCTCATACTCAAAAGAATTATAGGTTTCTTCATAAGATTTCATATTAACCTTAGAGTATTTCTTTTTAATTCTTTCTTCTAAAATGTAATGTTTGGCAGAAAAGTTTTGATTCATTATTTACCCCCCAGATAGTTATAAATATGTCCAATTATAAGTATAGATTATAACGGTTTTTTTGCAGATGTAAACAATTATCTGAATATTTCGTCAAATAAAAAAGTCCAGGAATACTTCCATCTTATTTTCTGACTTAGGGAATTGGAAAAAGAATCAAGCTCTTGTTTTTCTTTCTTTTCCTTCACAAAAGTTAATAAATATAAGACATTGAAAATAAAGTCATCTAATAAACGGTCATTCAAATAAATACGTCTGTAATCAGCAAGATCAAAATCATTTATATAAAGGTCGCTGATAGCTTCTTCTATTTCTTCCATTGCCCTGTTCTTTGGAAAAACAACTGCTTTACCAGAGGCCAAAACCTCTAAAACTGATACTGAAAAATCGTTTTCGCTAAGAGGTAAAAAGACAGCCAAATCAGACAGATTGACCAAATCGGACAAAATGCTATGGGGCATATAATCTAAGAGTAAAATTTGCCTGTCTATGTCCTGGGCTAGTCTTACATAAGATTTTAAAAACTCTTCATTCTCCAGATTATGCAAAAAAATCTCATAGTAGTTATTCTGATAACCGGCAGCTGAAAATTCCAGGACAAATTTCTTTAATGCTTTTTTAATGCCTTCTTCATTGCCATATGCTAAATCTCTAAGAATAATTTGCATTACCATTTTATCGGAGTGAATCAAAGGAATATAGAGTTTTAAATCATTAATCTTTTCCCTAATAAAAGGAAATAAAAAGACTAAAAGAGGCAAGCCACCAGCTGGAGATAAATCCCCGTATGTCAGCAAGGCCAGTTTATCCTTATCCTTTAAACTATCTATTAAATCTGAGTTTTTCTTTTCATTACCAAGCTTATAGCTTAAATTTTCCAGAACCAGATCCCTGTCTTCCAGGAGAACTGGACGGAAAAGATCCGCATCTATTCCTGGAGTAACAACCAGAGCCTTATCTTCAATGCAATATCTGTAATCAGGAAATTCATTCAGGATATCTTTAAAAAGGTGCTTATTCTTAAAAATAAGTTTATTGGCTTTTGAAAAAACCGGCTGAAAATAATCTTTAGTTTGTTTGTTCCGCCTGTAGTATCCATAAAAGCTCTCTTCATCAATTAAAGAGAAGTGCCTGATATGAGGAACCTCCCGCCTTATGAATTCAATAATCCAGGCTTCCGGGAAAAGGCCTGAGCTAATAAAAAGGCCAATATCCGTCTCCAACAGAATATTTTTCAGGGCATTATAAATACAGTTATTAAAAGAATTAAGATCTGCATTTTTGTCAAAGGCCGGGCATTCACCTGCATATTTTATTAAGATACACTCACCACCAGAGCTTACTGGTGATTTATAAGTCATTCTTTTGAACTTGTTACCGTAAGTATATTCATAGATACGATCAACAAGACTATCGTCTATCAGACGATTTTCCTGGGAAAGAATTACCGCCCTGTGCCCATCCTTCTTTATTTTCTTTGCCAGATTGTAGACATAAATATTCTCTTTGTTTCCATCAAGGAAATCTTTATGAAAAATTAAAATATTCATGTTATCACCTTTTTAATAAATTTTACCTGCTTTTATCTATAATTTATAAATTGTAAATCCAAATCATAATCTTGTTCTTTAATGAAAGCGATAACCGCCTGTAAATCGTCCTTGTTTTTTCCGGATACTCTTACCTGATCATCCATTATTTGTGCCTGAACTTTTAATTTTTCTGTTTTAATATCTTTAACAATCCTTTTAGCCAGGTCTGTTTCTATACCTTGCTTAACAGTAACAGTTTGTCTGAGCATTCCACCACTGGCATCTTCAACCTTGCCATATTCAAGGTTTTTAATAGAAATGCCTCTTTTTATTAAACGGCTTTGCAATATGTCGATAATGCTATTTAAACGAAAATCATCATCAGCCAGGATTTTTATATCGCCCTTGTCTGTGCTTATTTCTGCCTTGCTTCCTTTAAAATCATATCTTTGTTCTATTTCTTTTCTTGCCTGGTTAATTGCGTTGTCTACTTCCTGTAAATCCACCTTGGAAACTAAATCGAAAGATGAATCTTTAGCCATCACACTTACCTCCTCAATTTAAGACCACTCTATCCTGATGATGTCGCCATCTCTTATAGGGCTGATATACTCAGCTTCTTTGTCATTGAGATAAATATCTACCTTGCTCTTTCCTTCCGGAGCCTGAGGCAGAAAATTTATTTCTTTGAAAACATCTATCAAGAGTGGTTTTTTTAATTCCTTCTTACTTATGTTTATATAATCGCCATCCTTTACATAATCATTAAGGTTGGCTTCCAGGTTGTTATGCAAAATTTCGTAATCACTGATAGTCAATCTCACTGGCTGACCATCCATACTTACATCAATATGTCTTTTATCCAAAAGACTGAGTTCTTCCTTAAGCAGGGCAGCCAGTTTAAAATTTTCTTTGTCGGCCTCTCTCACTTCTATTTTGTCATTGTCTCTTGGCTCATAACTTAGGGAGACAGGCAGACCGTTAAGATAAAAATTATAGCTAGAAATAGTTTTAAAGCGCAGGCTATTATCTATGCTAAGATTGTATTCTAAGGTTTGCAGATACCCTGGCTCTATGATACTCAAAATCTCGCCCAGGCTGCTGGCTTTTTCAAACTGGATATTAGAATTGTCTTCTAACTCCTTGTCAAAGTCACTAAGTCTTGCTCCGTTAAGAATAAGATTAAAGGGTATCTGATGGGCCTCATTATTAATAAAGATAAGGCTTTCCCGGGGAAGAAAATCCTTTAGATTTGCTGAAGCCGGCTGCCCTTTTTGGCCGGGCTTAAAATCGATAAAATCATTATCATTTACCAGATCATCCGGCCTTGCTGCTTCTTCGTTAAGGTAAATTTGCGCTTCCTGGGCCGGCCCTCCTTGAATAATTTTCAGCTGACCATTAATTTTTATGGTTTTAGGGGTACCAGCTTGTGGAAAAATTTGGTCTGGCTGAAGGCCTGCAGCAAGCAGAGCGTCAAAAACTGTGTTTAGACCCAGGTTTAAAATGCTTACAGGCTGATTGTTGACCATAAGCTGAATAAAGCCTAAATTGGAGTCCTGGCCAGCAGTAAGAGCAATTCCAGCAGGTGTAATAAATTCTGGTCCCTTATATTTTTCTGGCAAATTAATTATATTTTTTATCGAACGCGTTGTTTGAACTGCTACCCTGTTTTCTGCAAGTTCTAAATTATTTGCTATCTTCTTGGCAATTCCGGGTGTTAAACTTCCACCACCAATTAAAATTACTGCCTGGGGAGATTTACCATTTAAGGATAGAATTTCTTTAACAATTCTCAGGGCCAGCTGTGACGAAACCGCCTGGACTGAGGTTAGTAAATCTTCCTTTTTGGCGTAGTTTATCAGACCCAAAACATCCGTATATTCAACCTCATCTTCAATTTCGATTAACCTTTTAACTCTTTCTGCCTCATTAAAATCTAAAAGGAAGTCCTCTGATATCTTTTCGCTGACTTCATCCCCTGCCATAGGTACCATGCCATAAGCATTAATAGCACCCTCGGAACTTATTGCGATATCGGAAGTGCCTGCCCCTATATCTACCAGGGCCAGGTTTAATTTTCTCATAGTTGAGGGGATAATAGCATTAATTGCTGCTATTGGTTCTAAGGTTATATTTTCAAGAAGAAGATTATTATCCTCAACCACGTATTTTAGGGCTTCAAGAACCATTTTGGGCAGGAAGGCTGCAACTATTTCCAAAGAAATCTTTTTACCTTTTTGTCCTTCTAAATTAACCAGTTCAACATCATCTAAAAAACTTCTGGTTACACTGTAACCTACACAATAATAATTGTTGAATTCTTTTTTCTCCTGGTCAAGTTTTAAAGATTGTTGAGCCTTATGAACAGATTTAAACTTAAGCCTGGTTATATCATCTTTTTCAATCAGCTTTTCAGCAGGAAATACTTCCTGGGCAAATTCTTTCCTGGTTATTAAAGATCTGCCTGCTGCAGCCACAGAAGCCTTTTTTATAGTTATTTTATTTCTTTCTTCTAATGTTTTTTTGACCTGACTTATAACCCTGCTGACTAAAGGGGCATTATGAATTTGTCCATTGAGCATGGTTCTTTCTTCGTGCTCAAGGAACTCCATATCTATGAAATTAAAGTATTCCCCTTCTCTTTCTAAAAGGATTCCAATTACAGATCTGGTACCAATATCAAGGGCAAAAATATAATTTTCCATGGTTATCTTTCCTTTTAAAGATTTTTATACAGATCCTTCCAAAGCTTTTCGTAATCCAGTGCATGATTAATTCTGTCCTGGCCACTTTCTGGGTCTAATTGCTTAACAATTTTTCCAGGAATTCCCATAACCATTGAATATGGAGGGATTACAGTATTTGGGGCAACAACAGCACCAGCTGCTATTATGGATCCTTGGCCAACAACTACATTATCAAGAAGAGTTGCTCCCATACCAATAAGAGCCTTGTCTTCAATAGTACAGGCATGAAGAATGCAACCATGACCTACAGTTACATAATCACCGACAATAACAGGCATGTCTATATCTAAGTGTAAAACACAGTTGTCCTGGATATTGGAGTGCTCTCCAATTACAATTTTATCCAAGTCAGCTCTGACTGTTGCATTGTACCAAATGCTAGCTCCCTTTTTTAAGGTTACATTACCCATAACACTGGCACTGTCTGCTACAAAAGCATCATCATCAATTTGAGGCATATGGCCCCCTACTTTAAATATTGCCATTATTAAGATCCTCCTGGTCTATAATTTATTTTCTAAAAATTTTATAGTGGTTTTTGGTAAAAGAAGATTGCGGCACTTGAATAGCCTATTTCTCTGGCAGTAATAATTTGTTCTGTACTGCCTGTAAAAAGGATACCGCCTGTTTTTAATGAATTAAAGAAGTTTTTATAAAGCTCTGCCTTGGTTTCTTCAGTAAAATAAATCACCACATTACGACAGAGGATTAAATCAAAACCATTTTCAAATCTTTCTGTAATCAAATTGTGCTTTTTGAAAGTTATATTTTTCCTGACTTCATTTCTGACAGAGTAATCCTTGTCTTCTTTCTGGAAATATTTTGTCAGATAGGTCTGATTCATTCCATTTACTTCTCTTTCGGTATAAAGACCAGACTTAGCTTTATTTAAAACACCTATATCAAAATCTGTTGCCAAAATTGAATACTTAACTCTGGGGAAATTTTCCTCCATAGTCATAGCTAAACTATATGGCTCCTGGCCTGTAGAACAACCTGCTGACCAAATTTTTAAATCCTGACTTCTGGTAAGAAGCTCAGGAATAATTTTTTCTTTTAAAACATCCCACTGAGCCTGATTTCTAAAAAACTCAGACACGTTTATAGTCAGATGGTCTACAAAACGATTGTAGAGAGACTGCTCTTTTTTCATTTCTTCAATAAAGGAATCGTAACCGTCGATTTTAAGAACTCTCATAAGGCTGTTTATACGCCTTTCCATCTGAGGTCTCTTATAACCAGTGAGATCTAAATCAAAAACTCTTCTTAAATCACTGATAAACTTTTCATATGCATCCATTTTTTATTCCCTTTCTCTTCAAATATTTTTTAAAACTTCTTCAGCTCTTTCAAGCGTCTGATCAATGATTGCATCACTATGTTTTACCGATAAAAACCAAGATTCAAACTGGGAAGGTGCAACATAAACACCTTTTTCTAAGAGGCCTCTGAAAAAATTAGCAAAAAGCCTGGTATCTGATTTAACTGCATGGTCAAAGTCGACAACTTTTTCTTCTGTAAAGAAGAGGCCAAACATGGAACCAACACGGTTGTAGGAAAGAGGCAAGCTCAGGCGATCTGAAATTTCTTTTAAGCCTTTTTCCAGTTTGCCTGCTTGTTTATCTAAAAACTCATAAGTTTCAGGCTTATTGAGTTTATTTAAAGTTACTAGCCCTGCTGTCATAGCCAGGGGATTTCCTGATAGAGTTCCTGCCTGATACATGGGGCCAAGTGGGGCAACCATTTCCATTATTTCCCTTTTACCGCCATAGGCGCCAACAGGAAGACCACCGCCAATTATTTTACCCAAAGTAGTTAAATCCGGCTGAATATTATAAAGATTTTGCGCACCACCCCAGGCAACTCTAAAACCGCTCATTACTTCGTCAAATATTAAAACGGTCCCCTCCTGGGTGCAAAGTTTTCTAAGCTCTTGTAAAAATTCCTGACTGGCCGGAACAACTCCCATATTACCTGCTACAGGCTCAAGGATTACCCCTGCCA
>CAZUPR010000044.1:0-11771 GCA_964622305.1 uncultured Eubacteriales bacterium | reverse complement strand
TTTATATCTTTAAAAGACATTCCTTCACCTACATATATTGGTCAAAAATAATTCCCTTTATTTCATCAACCAGTTCCAGAATACGCAAATTATCCTCTTGTTGGTCTATGATTTCTTTGGTAAGTTCTTCCATTTTTTCGTCAATTTTCTCAACGATTATATGGTGTTTTCTGTTTCCCATATAGTCCCAGCTGTTCTCTTCCTTAAGCTGGTAAGTCTTTTGATTGGCTTCTGCCAAAAAATCGGCAACAGCATTTTTAAATCTCTTTAAATCAGAAAGGTTACGTGAGCGAACCAGGGCTGAACCTGTGTCATTTACCCTTTGCATAAGCTTGCTTAGGTTAGCCGATCTCTCTCTTTCCTGGTGGGCATCAAGTGTTTTATGGAAATCTATTTTTCTATTACCTACAGGCATCTTTCCAGCTGGCTGGCTGGGTGCCTTGAGATTTCTATTTTTGGAATCTCCCACTCTCACTTAAATCATCCCCTTCTTCTTAAGGAACTTCTGGGTCTCCTGCCAGATTTGCTGGTGGATTGCAGATATTTCTAAAGAAGCATCGATAATTATAATCCTGTCTTTCTCCTCTTCTGCTATAGTCAGAAAACCTTGTCTTACCCTTTTTTTAAAGTCAGCTTTTTCAAGCTCCAGACGGTCTGGTTCTCTGTTTTTCATTCTGCCTTCAGCCCCTGAGGTGCTAATGTCCAAAAGAAAGGTCAAATCTGGATTTACTCCCTGCATGGCAAAATAGTTTATATTTTTTATATCTTCTAAATTCAGCCCTCTGGCATAACCCTGATAGGCCAGGGAGGAATCAAAAAATCTGTCACAAATAATAATCTTTCCCTCGGCAAGGGCCGGTTTGATTACCTTAGATACATGCTGGGCTCTGCTGGCCGCATAGAGCAGGGCTTCGGTTTCAGCTGTCATTTCTAAATAATGAGGGTCTAAAATTAAATCCCTTATCTTTTCTGCCAGGGGCGTACCGCCAGGCTCCCTGGTTTTTATATAGGCTAATCCCAGGCTGGCAATTTTCTTTTCGAGCTCTGCCATTTGGGTAGTTTTTCCCGTTCCGTCAAGACCTTCAAAGCTAATAAAAAGTCCCTTCATGAGCATCTTTCTCCTGATCTGTAAATATCTCTAATCCATCCTGTAAACTATAGTTTATCTTATGTTTCTTAAGATAACAAACTATTTCTTCTGTCAAAATCTGCCCAGGAAAGATAAGAGGAATCCCCGGGGGATACTTTAGAATCTTTTGGGCACTTCTTTTTCCCGCCGCTTCCTCTAAAGGAATCCTTTTTTTATCCCGGCGATCCAGGCTGGCTGGATTTTCCTTTAGTTTTAATATTTTTTCCCTGGCAGGTTCAGGCTGAAAAATTCTTTCCTCTGCTTTTACTGTTTGCCTGTCCACTTCCTTTAAGGCCTGACTAATCCTGTCTGCCAGGGCTTGTTCATAAAAGAGGGGGAGCATGAAAAGAATCCTGCCCTGGTCAAAGATTTCTGCCTGCAATTTATACTTATCCACAATGATTTCCCGGCAAAGTTCCAAAGAATATGGGCCAGTGTAGATTAAAAGTTTAAAGGGATCTGGAGCCAGGCCTCCCTCTTCATCGTGCTTGTAAACCATAAGATTCTTTAAATTTGTATTTTTTAAGCTCTCAGTAAAATCCTGCCATTTTTCTGCCGACTGGGCCAACAGCTCCGGCCGGGCTGATAAATAATCGAAGGCTGCTTCCATGGAGGCAAGTATCAGATAGGATGGCGAACTGGTTTGAAAAAGATTAACCGCCTGGCGAATCTGCAAGTCTTTCTGGCTCTTAGCCTTTAATAGCAGGCTGCCTTGATTTAGGACCGGCAAGCTCTTATGCCAGCTTTGCACTACCAGGTCAGCCCCAAGCTCTAAGGCAGTTGGATAGTCTTTGGACAAAAAATTATAATGAGCCCCATGAGCCTCATCAACAATTATCATCAGGCCTTTTTCTTTGGCCAGCTTGAAAATTTCCTCAGCCTTATAGCGGAGGCCATAATAATTTGGATAGGTTAAAAGGATGAGCCTGCATTTAGGATAAGCTTCAGTAGCCTGGGCCAGAGTTTTTGGATCAAGTCCCAGCTCAGTCCCACTTTTTAAGTCTGTTTCTGCTGCCAGCCAAATAGGATGAGCGTTGGCCAAGAGTAAACCATTATAAACAGCCTGGTGAGAATTGGAAACTACAAAAATTTCCTGATCCCGGGCCAGACTATAAATAGCCGCCAACAGACCCACAGTGGAGCCATTAACAAGCATATTTACCTCTTGAGCACCGGTAAAATCTTTTATCTTGTCCTCTGTTTCTTTTATGCCTGCAATGGGCTTCTGTAAATTATCCAAACCATCAACTTCTGTCAGGTCAAAAGAAAAGAACTTTTCTCCAAAGGCTTCCTTAAGGTTTTCCGGAAGGAAGGTCCCTGATTTATGGCCAGGCATATGAAGTGATATATATTCTTTTTGCTTATATTCCTTCAAAGTTTCAAAAATTCCCTTTGGCTTCATGGCTTCCTCCTTGTAAAAAAAGAGAGCTCACAGGCTCTCTCTAAGTTCATATTTTGCGAATTATTCCTAATGGGGTCTGCTCGTGGTCTTGTCCAAGAGGATTGTCCCGTAAAATTTTTGCTATCTTATCCCTGTCCATATCCTTATGGGAGATGCCAAGAACAGTTCCACTCAAATCGTTAATATCCACAACAGCTACCTTTATACCCTGCAAATGCTGGCTTACCTCTTGAGCTACCTGATCGGGCCTGTCTGGTCCTAGAACTACATACTGGTTGTAGGGAGGCAGAGTATTGGGCGTTGGGCCATCAATGGATGAAGCTTTATAGCCGGCAATTTCATAGAAAACTCCTTTTTTGCCAAAAGGTTTAGTTAAGGCACTTGCTGCTGCCGCATATAAAATTTTGCCCCGGCCACATTCCTCCAAAGCCATCTGCATAGTCTCTGGCATGCCCAGGCCTATACCAACTGGCGTCTTGGTCACGAAATATGCTAAAAATCTGGCCAAGGGACCTGGTTTAATATCAGTTAATTTTATGGCTCTCCCCTGGGTAATAGCTACTATCTTTTCCGTAATGAAAAGAAGGTCACCTTCTTCCAGTAAATCCTTGGCATAGTTATCAATAATATCCAAGAGAATATCATCCCTTAAAATTACATGTGTTTTAACCGGAATACGGAGATACTTCTCCTCCCCAAGAATAATTTCTGCATTCTTTACTCTTTTATTTTCTTCAGTCATTTTGACTCCTCCAGTATTAAAACAAGATTAAAAAGAAATTTCTCTTCTGCCAAGAAAGGCTTTTGACAAGGTAATCTCATCAGCATAGTCTATATCGCCGCCAACAGGAATTCCCTGGGCTATCCTGGTTACCTTAATATTTAAAGGCCCGATAAGCTTTGCCAGATAAAGTGAAGTCGTATCGCCGCCAATTGTAGAGTTGGTTGCCAAAATAATTTCTTCTACTTCTCCTGATTCCAGCCTCTTTAGAAGTTCCCTGATTCTTAACTGCTCGGGGCCAATTCCTTCTATGGGGGAGATGGTTCCGTGCAAAACATGGTAAAGTCCCTTGTATTCGTTTGTTTTTTCCAGGGCTAAAAGATCCTTGGGCTCCTCTACCACACAAATTACTTCTTTTTTTCTCGTCTGACTGCGGCAAATAGAGCAAATATCCTGATCGGTGTAATTGCCACAAATGTCACAGAGTCGGATCTTTTCTTTTACCTCTAAGACTGCCTGTCCCAACTGTTCTGTATAGATATCCGGACTTTTTAAAACATAAAAGGCAAGTCTTTGGGCTGTCTTAGGGCCAATACCGGGAAGTTTGGCAAAGGCTTCTATTAATTTTTCTATTGGTTCAGGATAGTCATACATTTAAAACAATCCACCTGGCATTCCGGGAATCTTCATATTTCCGGTTAATTTGTTCATCTCCTGGCTCATAGTATCCTGGGCTTTTTTCAAAGCCTCGTTGGTTGCTGCTAAAACAAGGTCTTGCAACATTTCTACATCATCTGGATCCAGAACTTCCGGATCAATTTCTATATCCAAAACTTCATTCTTACCATTTACGACTACCTTTACTACGCCGCCACCTGAGCTGGCTTCATAGCTTCTTTCTTCAAGCTCTTGCTGAACCTTGCCCATTTCAGCCTGCATTTTTTGTACCTGTTTCATCATTTTATTCATATTCCCAAAACCCATGTCTAAATCCTCCTTAAATAATTAATCCTTTATTTCTACAATTTCTGCATCGAATATTTTTAAAGCTTCCGCCAAAGCGTCGCTTTCTTCAACTTTTTCTTCTGCTTTATCTCTTTCTGTCTTTAGTTCTGATTTAGGAACCTGGCTGGATTCAGTAGATTCATTTGTATCCTGGCCCTCAAAGACTGAAGAAACCCTAACTTTTACATTATATTTTCTTTCAAGGATTTTTTCCAGGAAATCTATGTTTTCAGCCTGTGCACTTCTTTCCTGATGGAATTTCTTGTTTTCAGGAAAAGAAAGATAAGCCTGGTCTCCTTTAATGTTAAAACTAGCTTCCAAAAGACAGGCATGCAACATAACTTTTTCTTTTTTTACCTGACTTAAAATTTCATCCCAATCAGGGGCCATGGCTGGGGCCTGGGATCCTCTGTCTTTAGCTGCAGAAGTTTCTTCTACTTCTTTCTGACTGGCTTTTTTAGCCGGCTCTTGCTTTGGACTGGATTGACTCACTGCCACCCCTGCTTCTCTGTCCAGAAGGACTGCCTCTAAAATAATTCTGGGCCTGGAGAAAAAATACATTTTCTGCTCCGCATCAATTAAATCTTTCAGCAAAGAGGTCAGATAAACTTGCTCCCTCATGAGGGCCAGCTTCTTTATATTTTCATGAGCCTCTTTTTTGCTCACCTTATATAAAATAATTTCTCTAAGGTAATCGGCCATATCCTTCACTATCTGTTTAATTTCTTTACCACTGGCCTGGTAATGGTCCAGACTGGCAAAAACATCAGCCATCTCATTTTGAAAAAGGCCGGCAAAAAGTTTATAGAGTTCCTCTTCATTAAGGGCGCCCAATAGCTCTTCAGTTGCCGCCAGAGTCAGATTGTTATCCTGAGAGGCCGATACTCCCTGGTCTAAAATATTAATAGCATCCCTGAGGCCCCCCTCAGCCTTTTTTGCAATTAAATCAAGAGCAGCATCTTCCACAGAAAGATTTTCTTCTGTAATTATCTCTTTTAAACGCTCTTTTATTGTATCTTCAGAAATCTTTTTGAAATCAAATCTCTGGCAACGTGACAAAATTGTCAGGGGAATCTTGTGTATTTCTGTTGTTGCCAAAATAAAAACAACATGAGCAGGTGGTTCTTCAAGGGTTTTTAAAAGAGCATTAAAAGCTTCATTGGTCAACATGTGAACCTCGTCAATAACATAAACCTTGATTCTGCCTTGAGATGGAGCAAACTTAACCCTCTCTCTCATGTCTCTGATTTCATCAATCCCCCGATTGGAGGCAGCATCGATTTCAAAATAATCTAAAAAAGATCCTTCATTTATAGAAAGACAATTGGAACACTTATTACATGGTTGGCCTTCCTGCAGGTCCAGGCAGTTTAAAGCCTTTCCCATAATTTTTGCCATACTGGTTTTGCCCGTTCCTCTGGGACCAGAAAATAGGGAGGCATGGGAAACACGATTCTGCCAAACTGCCTTCCTTAAAGTATTACTGATATGATCCTGGCCCACTAACTCTGAAAAGTTACCTGGACGCCAAACTCGGTATAAAGCTCTGTAAGACAATAAAATCACCAGCTTCCTTTACTTAATAACAATAGCACATAGGAGGGATTTTTTGAATAAAAAAAGGAACCTTTTTTGGTCCCTTTAAAATACTTTGTATTTAATAATGCCGTGCACTTTTCTTTGGGAATGACTTCCAGGTGCTTAAACAGCAGTTAACTCAAACCAGGATGGCTGCGGCACACACAAATTACTGCTTACCGCTGCTTCCTTCCGGACCTGACGGGGTTCACAGGTCTGCATTGCGCAGGTCCCAATTATCCTCACCACTTACTGCCCAGCTCAACCCTCAAAGCCAGACTCGAGGAAAAGCATCAATCCCGCTACAGCGGATTGCGGGTTACAGGGAACCGCTACCTCCCCATCTAGCACGGCAAATCTTATATCAAAATTGGCGGAGAAGGAGGGATTTGAACCCTCGGTACGGTTGTGCCGTACACACGCTTTCCAAGCGTGCACCTTCAGCCACTCGGACACTTCTCCAATCGAGGCTTTCTAGGGCCTCTTGCACAAAAAATATATTATCATCTGCAGTCTATTTAGTCAAACTTTTACTGACAGTATTTAAGGCAAATCCCGGATTTTTTAATTCTCTCCTAAAAGTTGTAGCAGCTGATGGCGATGAATCTATCTGATACTCCCATAAACCATCCTGGCCATCAAACCAGGTTGCTATTTTTATGTTTGGATAATTCTTGGCCAGAGACCTGAAACCTTCTTCCAGCCACTTAATCTTGCTGCCACCATGTTCATTAGTGGAAAACTCTGTAATCATAAAAGGTTTTGCTGAGTAACGTTGTAAATAATCAGCATAAAGTGGTTTGTAAATTTGATCAAAATCCCTCCAGATATCTCCAGGGTGACTGGTCCCATTGTTGTAGCCGGTTAGTCCCACCCAATCAACATAAGCATCTCCCGGATAATAAAGATGAGCATTATTCCAGTCAAAATCCGGATAAGAGCGGTCATGCGGATTCCAGACAAAAATCAGCTTGTCTCCCCCGTGATCTCTCATAAGGTCGACTATGTGCTGCCAGGCGTAAATATAAAGATCTGTATCTTTACCAAAGAACCAGGCACACCAGGGATCCCAGTCGCCATTCATTTCATTAAGCAGGCGTACAAAAACAGGCTCATCTATACTTTTTAACATTTGAGCCATTTCGATTATTTTCTCATCATGCTGACCTGTTAAAAATTCCGGAACGGCAATCCATTTCAAGTCCAGGGTTAGTGGCTGCAGAGTTATCATGCCAATCCGGCCATCATCATAAATGGCCTTAAATTCTTCTATAGGAAATGGCTCTGGCAGGGGGAAGTTTTTATAGGCCATAAGGAATTCAAATCTATGGTCAAGTTTTTCCTCAGATTTGCGCATATCATCGGCGCCGCCCTCATAAAAGGGAAATCCCGGAAAGAAACGACCCCAGAGAATTTTATCCGCCGGAATCTTAAGCTCCAGAGTGGACCCTGTCAAAATAATCTCTTTTTCCTCTCCGTGGTAAGGATAGTTCCAGGAGAAAATTGCCGCCTTATTAGTAAAAGCAAGGCTCTTGAAAACCTCTTCAATATCTTTGCGAAGAGTGTCCTTGTTGGCCTCTCCGGTTTTGGCCCAGACAGTTATGGCCCTTTTTCTCTGACTGTCATAGAGGTGACCTTCAATATAAAAATTTTGGTCCCTTTCTAAAGCCTCAATAGGAGGCCTTTTATATGTAAAAAGTTCAACTTTTTTGCCATTTATCTTTAAGCTTTCTCTCTTTAAAAGGCTAAAACCCGCCTTTCCCTGATAGAGCTGGGCGTTGCCGTACTCAACATAGTCTGCAAAGGACTGTTTTTCCATACTCTGATTGAAGACTCTGATTTTGCTCACATCATTTTGAAAAGTTCGGGCAATGAGCTGATTCTCTTTCTCTACTTCCTCATATCCGTCTGGAAGCTTAAAAGAAAAGTAATCTGCCTCAACCAGGGCCAAAGATGTTATTGAAAAAACAAAAAATAAAAAACTTAATAAAATAATCTTTCTCAAAATATACCTCCAAACAAAATCAGGTGGTACTCCTGGAGCACCACCTGAAGTTTTTTATTAGTCTTCGTGAATCTCAAAGTGCTCTTTGCCAACAGCACAAACTGGGCAAACCCAATCTTCAGGAACATCAGCAAAAGCTGTTCCAGGCTCTACATCATTTTCAACATCGCCAACTTCTGGGTCATAAACATAACCACAAACTGTGCAAATATATTTTTCCATAATTAAGCCCTCCTTTTTTTCTATATTCTAATACATAGATAGTCTTTTTGGCAATTACAAAAGGGGGGAATTCTGATATTATATAGGAAAGGAGAGATTTGCATATGAAATCATTTAAATACAGTTTGCTGGTAGTTTTTTTTCTGCTATCTTTAAACACTTTTTCTCTGGGACTCATGGTAAACGATCAGCCAGTTTCTACTGCTGAATACCAGGCTCAGCCCTTAATTATTGATGACAGAACCTATGTCCCTTTGAGGTTTGTTTCCCAAGCTCTTGGGTATAATGTAGATTGGGATGGAGATAATAAACAAGTTCTAATCAGCAAAGATCAAACAAAGCCAGAAAATTTTTCTCTGGAGAATCCAGAAAAAAATCTTCAAATAATTCTTAATGGAAACCTGCTCCATTTTACAGCTGATTACGGCCGTCCTTTTATTAATGATGACAGCCTGACCATGGTGCCCTTACGGGGAGTTTCTGAAGCCATGGGTTTTGAGGTCCGCTTTGCCAATAATACCGTTTACATAAACGGCCAGACTGAAGAGGAAGTTAAAGAGTTACCTGTATCAAATCCTGACAAGACAGAAATTATTGAGGAAGAAAAAGAGCAAGAAATTGCCAGTCAAGATTATTATTCCTTTGATTTAACAATTTTCGGCCAGCCTTTGGCCAGCCGTGAGCAACTAATTGCCTATACAGAAGAAAGGGCACGGTCTTACAGAATTAGCATGCCTCAAGTTTATGGCCGTCCCTATATAGAAATTCCTGACCTTATTGATTTTTACCTGGATATTGGCCGTGAATATGGTATTCGTGGTGACATTGCCTATCTGCAAGCTATAAAAGAAACAAATTTCTTTCAATTCACTGGACTTGTACAGCCCTGGCAAAATAACTACTCAGGTATTTGGGCCACAGGAACAGCCTTAACTGGCAACGAGCCCTATAATGGAGTAAGCCCTGACAAGATGACTTTCGAGCCAGGCATTCATGGTGTAAGTTTTATTAATCCTCAAACAGGAGTGGAAGCACAAATCCAGCATCTTTATGCCTATGCCAGCACCCTGCCTCTGCCCCAGGGCAAAGAGCTTCTGAGCCCAAGATTTATCTATGTAAACAGAGGATCCGCCCCACGCTGGGTTGACTTAGGTGGCAAGTGGGCTACCCCAGGTTATGAACCTTCCCGTTTTTCTTCTTTACAGGAGGCCTTCGCCGCTGGTAAAACTTACGGACACAGCATTTTAGAAGATTATTTAGCAAAAGTTCTTGCTTATTAATATAGAAGGGAGAAATGACTTTGGCTTTAACTTTGGAAAAACTTATTGAAACCGTTGATGACATGCCCTCTCTGCCACAGGTGGTAACAGAGATTATAAGAATCAGTGAGGACCCTAACTCAACCCCTCACGATGTTCAAGTTCTTCTGGCACATGATCAGGTTCTTACAGCAAAGATTTTGCGCCTGGCCAACTCTAGCTTTTACGGCTTTGCCCGCAGAATAAACACTATTACTGATGCCACTATCCTCTTAGGCTTTCAGGCAATCAGGAGTATTGTCTTTGCTGCCAGTATGAGTAACTTTTTAACAAGGAGCCTGGGCGGCTACCAGCTGGACCAAAATGAACTTTGGAAGCATAGTCAGGCTGTTGCTATGACAGCTCGCTATATTGCCCGCAAAAAACGTTTTGCCAATCCAGAACTTTTTTATACTGCTGGAATAATCCATGACATTGGCAAACTGGTTCTTAACCAATACTTGCAGGATGACTATCAAAAGGTTTTAGATTTAATTTATGAAGAAGGTTACGACTTTGTCAAAGCAGAAGAAGAAGTCCTGGGCTTTAACCATGCACAAACCGGAATGAAGCTGGCGGAAAAATGGAATCTGCCACCAGAAATAGTGGAAGCTATTGGCTGCCATCACAATCCGGAAGAAGCAGCTGTTAATCCTCTTTTGGCCTCTACAATTCATATTTCTGACTCCCTGGCTCTCATGATGGGTTTTGGGCTGGGAATTGGTGGACTTGCTTACAATTTCTCTGACTTTGCTTTAGAGAAGACAGGTATCAGCGGACAAGATATCGAAGAAATATTGCCTGCTGTTACAGATCTTATGGTTGATAAGTCTAGCTTCGATATTTTTTAAAAAAGAAAAAGAAAGAAAAAGCCCCTCTTTGTGAAAGAGGGGCTTAATTTTTTTATCTGATCTTTTTATTTCATGCCCAGTTCTTCTAAAAGTTCTCTGGCATTTTTAATATCCAGTTCATCTTGTGCCTGCTTAATTAAATTGTAAGTTCTGGTAAGTTTTGCTTCCTTGATGCTCTTTAAGTTTTCTGGATCCTCAGACTCTGCCAGGAATTTAACTGCGATTTCATAGGCTGCCTTAACTTTGTTAATTTCTTCCTGGGTATCCTTTCCATCTCTCTTTAAGGTTTCAGCCAGCAACATTGCTGTATCTACGGCATCCTCCACCTCTTCAACCCTTACTTTGGCTCTGATTTCAGAGTACATAATAGCCTTAATATCTTCATCAGCTATTTTAGCAACAAGAATCCTTGCATATTGTGCATCACTTTCTGTTTCGATAGCATCAATAGCTTCTCTTGCTTCCAGAATATTCTTCTGATTTTCAGCCTTTTCAATTAAGGCTTCAGCCTTGGCTAATCTTTGGATGATCTCAGAATCTCTGATATCAATTTCTTTGTCCAGAGCCAATTGTCTTGTAGTTTCATAAGCTCCTCTGGCACGGTCAATCTCATCTTGAGTAGCCTTACCTTCAAGGTTGAGTGCTGCTACCAGTTCTTCTACTTTTTTAACTGGCTCTTGCAAATCAAAGTTTGCCTGCAGAAGACGAAGTCTTTCTTCCATATCTTCTTTCTCGCTGCCGTCAGGCAAGTTGGCTATAATTTCTTTTAAGCCGTTAATATCCCCCTGAGTTACTGTTCTTTCAGTTGGGAAATCGCTGGCTGTCCAGGCCTGATAATTTCCTGATAGTCTAAAGATATAGGGGAAACCATTTTCTGCTAATATCTTAGCAACATAAAGTGATTCTTTATCATTTTGACCATAAACGAGAATATTTTTATCTTTTGAGATTTTATTCAAACTATCTTTGACACTAACTGCTGGTATATTTATAGCTTTAGGGATATGGCTCTTGTTAAAAACATCTGCTGAAGATGCGTCAACAATTACTGCATACTCTTCACTAAAGGTGTCTACAAAGAACTTGAATCTTCTTACATCAGCATTCTGATAGCCATCTTCATCATTTACAACCATGAATCTGTCATATTCCTGCTGGGCTGTATTCTTTGTTTCTTCTGTTGTATCAGGCTTTTTGCCTGTATCTTTGTCTGTGCTTGTTCCTGGTTTAGTTTCTTTGTCTGTGGTTGAACCTGTACTTGAATCTTTGTCTGCCTGGCTCTCATCAGTTTTGTCTTGGTCTTGTTGGTCGGTTTCTGTTCCTTCTTGCTCATCAGTCTTATCTGATGATTCTTCCTGACCATTTGGGGTGTTGGGATCTTTTTTGTCTACTCTCTGGCAGCCACTAAAAATTAAAAGCCCTGCCAACAAAAGGATTAAAATTATTTTCATTTTTTTCTGCATACATTCCACCTCTTTTTTTATTTATAATTTACAATTACCATTATTTAATTTCTTTTAAACTGAAAAAATCTTTTTAGAAGCTGAGCTGACTCTCCGG
>CAZUPR010000043.1:0-12211 GCA_964622305.1 uncultured Eubacteriales bacterium | reverse complement strand
AAATAATTTGCATTTGGGGACGCAACATTCTGTTCGGACAGAATGTTGCGTCCCCAAATGTATCACAAATGTATCAATTTAGTTTTTCCAGCCAGATATGGGCATGTGCATCTGAGGGCATTTTGAGGCCTCCTCTGGGAGAAAGGCTGATTGAACCCAAAGATGGGCCATCAGGCATACAGGAACGCTTGAACTGTTGACTAAAGAACCTTCTTAAGAAAGTTTTGAGCCAGATGAGCAGGCTTTCTTCAGAGTAAGCACCTTTAAAAGCTTCCTGGGCCAGGAAAAGCAACTTTTCTGGCCTGTAGCCATACTTTAAAAAATTATATAAGAAGAAGTCGTGTACCTGGTAGGGGCCAAGAGAATCTTCAGTTTTTTGTTGAATCTCTCCCTTGGAATCAAGGGGTAGAAGCTCGGGTGAGACCGGGGTGTTCAGTATTTCCTTAAGAATAAGGGATAATTTTTCCGAGCCCTGCTCAGCCATCCATTCCAGGAGAGATCTGGCCATAGTTTTTGGTAAATTGGAATTAAGGGCATACATGGACATATGATCGCCGTTATAGGTAGCCCAGCCCAGGGCCAGTTCAGAAATACTGCCACTGCCTACAAGAAGTGCTCCTTCTTTATTGGCTAAGTTCATTAATAGTTCAGTTCTTTGTCTGGCCTGAACATTTTCATAAGTTAAATCATACTTTTCCGGATCATGGCCTATAAGCTTAAAGTGTTCTAGGCAAATATTTTTTATATCAATTTCTTTAAAAGTTATTCCCAGCTCTTTGCCAAGCTTTCTGGAGTTATTTAGGGTTATTTGGCTGGTTCCAAAGCCGGGCATAGTAACACCAATAAGGTTTTCTGCCGGAAAACCAAGGAGGGCCAGGCTCTCTAAACTTAAAAGAAGGGCCAGGCTTGAGTCAAGACCACCTGAAAGACCTAGAATTAGCTTTTTTATTCCAGTAGACTGGAGTCTTTTAGCCAAGCCATGAGTCAGAATTTCCTTTGCCAACTGACATCTTTTGTCCATTTCTTTTTTATCATCAGTTACAAAGGGGCTGGGGTTTACTTTTCTTTTAAGATTCTTTTTTTTTTGGAAGTCAAAACTAACCCTTATAGTTGGGAAGTCTTTTATTTTTCTTGCCTCTTTTTGTGAGCGGACAAGGTGGCTGTTATTTCTTCTTTGTGATGCCAGTATATCCAAATCAATATCGGCAATAATATAAGCAGATTCTCTCTGTAAACTCGAATTTCCCGCAAGAATATTCCCATTTTCAGCAATCAGGCAGCTTCCACTCATAACATAATCTGTAGTAGACTGGCCGGGTCCTGCTGATGCAAATATGTAGGCACCATTAAAGCGGGCGCTTTGTTGTTTTATCAGTTCATGAAGATAGTCCTTTTTTGCAATGCCGGCTGGAAGAGCTGCAGGATTAAAGATTAAGTCTGCGCCTTGCAGATATAAAAAGGAAGATGGGGGCAGAGGAGCCCACAAATCGCTGCCAATTTCCAGGCCAAAAGAAAAGGACTGTGCTTTATCCTGGATTATAAAATGTCCCAGGGGAATATCTTGTCCAAATAAACTTATGCTGGCATCTTTTGGCAAATCATCGGCTGAGATAAAAAATCTTTCTTCCTGAAAAAATGAATCTTTAGCCAGATAGGTTTTTGGTATAAAAGCAAGGATTTGTCCTCTGTAAAGAAGGGCAGCAACTATAAGCTGCTTATCTTCGTATCTGATATAAGTAGATATTATGGCAAGGGAGTGCATTTTCTTAGAGAAGAGAAGCAAATCATTAAGAGCTTCAAGAGAAGAAAGGTAGAGTTCTTCTTGTAAAAAAAGATCTGCTGCTGAATATGAGGGCAAGGCAAGTTCTGGAAAAAGAATAAGGTCTGCCTTTTCATCTTCCAGAGTTTCCCACAGCTCTTTTATTTTTTGACCATTGTAGCTGGGGTCAGCAATTTTTTCTTGGGCAAGTGCAGCGGCCACTCTTAAAAAATTCATGTCTTGCATAGGATCATTCTCCCCGGTATTTTTTCCAGGCTCTAAAGCCGCCCTTTAAATTATATACGCTGTAACCTTCTTTAACTAAACGACTTATTACTCTGCCTGTTTGAGTTCCATTTTGTGATAAAAAGACATATGTTCTGTCCTTCCTCATACCCATTGTGTAATCATTAACCTGGCTCATAGGAACATTCTTAGAACCTTTAATGTTTTCTTTTCTAAAGCGGCTAATTGAACGGACATCAATTACTTCAACTTTACCCTTACTTTCCTTTTTTAAAGCGGATAATTCCTCTGGAATAATATTAGGTGCTCTGAAGCTGAGATAGATGGTTCTGATTTGATAAGCAATTACAATTAAGAGTATCAGATTGACTAAGTTGTACATAAATTTGAACCTCCTGTAAATTTACTAAAAATTTTTCGGGAAAACAGTTTTAAGAAAGAAAGTAAGAGGGTATACTTATAACATCACTATTAGGTATTTCTTATTTTCTCTAATTTTGCCTGTAATGATTATTTTTTAAAAGCATCGTGGACTAGGGGGTCTGCGATGCTATTTTTTTTGCTCAATCTTGTCATCCCATGGCTCCATATGTACGGTAAGATCCAGTAGGGTTTCAAATTCATTTCTTAGACAATCTTCAATCTGGTCGGCCAAATCATGAGCCGCTTTTAATGACATCTGTGGATTGGCCTCTACATGCATATCAATATGGATAATGTCCATTGAACCACGGCTTCTTATCTTATGGACACCCAGGACTCCCGCCTGAGCCATTACCAGCTCTCTTACAAGAGATTCATCTACCATAGCTGAATCCAGAAGAACGCCACTGGCTTCCTTATAAATACGCCAGGCCGCATGCAGGACCAGGAGAGAAACTAAGATAGATGCTATAGGGTCAATGATTACTGGCGCCCCTAATTTTAAGGCTGCCAGAGTAGCAATTACTCCCAGGCTTATAAAAACATCGCTTCTTGTGTGGGCAGAATCAGCAGTTAAAATCATACTCTTTAATTCCTGGCCTTTTTTTTGCTCGTAGTTTGCCACCAGAATATTTACCAGGAGGGTGGAGACCATGATGATAAAGGTCAGTTGAGAAATTTCCGGGCTCACAGGATTGGCAAATTTTAATAATGAAGAATAAATTAGCTTAAGAGCTATATAAAAGAGCATGGCTACAATTAAAAGGCTTGTTAGGGTTTCAAATTTATGGTGTCCATAAGGATGGTCATCATCCTTGGGTTTTGACGCAAGTCCTGTGCCTATAATTCCAACCACATTAGATGAGGCATCAGATAAGGAATGAAAGCCGTCAGAAAGAACACTGGCGCTTTTTATAAAAATACCCAGAAAAATTTTTGCCAGGGCTACTAAGAGGTTGGCAAAAAGTATAATCCAGAGAACCTTTTTAATTTCCTTAAATCTTGAAATATCCATCATGTATCTTCCCAATTTATATTTTTAAAATCTCAGCAAGATCAATCATATGATCTATTAGATAATCAGCTTCCAGCTTTTCCCTGTCAATACTTACCATAGAGTAGTTTACAAAAACAGTTTTACAGCCAGAAAGTCTGCCTGCCGTAATATCATAGGGACTGTCGCCAACCATAAAAGAGTTTTGGCCTTTTGAATCCAGTCTGCGCAAACACTCTAAAACAGGAAAAGGATCTGGTTTGTGGATACTGGTATCATCGGCACCAATACAAACATCAATATATTTTTCCAGGCCAAAAAGGTTGAGTCCTCTTTTGGCCATTTTGTTTAATTTAGAGGTAACAATTCCTGTTTTAAACTTTTTTTCTTTAAGTCTGACAATAACTTCCTCAACGCCAGGAAATATTTCTACATAATCATCGTGGCGGGCAAAGTTATAGACCCTAAAAAGCCTGATCAATTCATCAATATCTTGCTCGCTTTTTGCCATAGGTCTGAAAGCCTCATTGAGGGGCTTGCCAAAAGAAGATGTTATGGCTTCTATATCGGCACTTTCCTGGTACATTTGATCCAGTGCATAGTGAAAGGACTCAATAATAAGTTTATTAGTGTCGATTAAGGTTCCGTCTAAATCAAAAAGTACGGTATCAATATTACTCATAGTATTCAACAGGAATAGTTTTTTTAAGCTCCTGGCCTTTCTCAATATAGGCCTTTTCCTGGTGAATCAAAAGAAGTTGCTTTTTCAATTCATCCTTGATTTGCTCAAAAGGAATCATGCCTGCTTCCTTCTTGTCGGTTAGTTGAATCAGGTGCCAGCCAAATTGGCTTTCTACGCCTTCTCTAATTTCGCCCTTAGTCATTTCTTTTACACAATTTTCAAATTCAGCAACCATTTTTCCAGCAGTAAAGAAGCCCAAATTGCCTCCTTGGTTCTTGGATGGACATTGGGAGTATTCTAGAGCTGCCTGGGCAAAAGATTTTCCAGCCTGAATTTCCTGATAAATTTTTTCAGATTCTTCTGCCGTATTTACAAGAATATGTGAGGCTTGCCAGGCTTCTTCTTCCTTAAAGGAAAGAGGATTTTCCTGGTAATAGTTTTTGACAAAATCATCACTTACCTCAACAGATTTTAGTAATTCCTTTAAAGCAATCTGCTTCAAAACACTTTCTTGTATTTTTTCCACTTCCCTTAAAAACTCTGGACTTTGGTCAAGCTTCTTGTTACGGGCGTCTTGCAAAAGTAATTCTTGGGCTATTAATTCTTCCAGGAGTTCTTTTTGTCCTTCTGGATTTGCAAATTCTAAAATCCTTTCTGGACCAACACTCCTGTGCAGATCATTTACGTCACTTTGAAGTATTTCTTTATGGCCAACTTTGGCTAAAATTTTCTTTTCATTATCCATTTTCGTCACTCCTAAAATATATTTCTGCTTAAAAATTAATGTTATCAGAAGATTTTTTTCTTGTCTACTTAGGAAAAGGCTGAGGCTCTTAGAAACATATGGTAAGGGGGTGAGAAAATGCAAAAGAAGATGGAAGAGATCCTAATTGAAGAAGCAATCGAGAGCAAGGTGTCTGATATTCATTTTGAACCAAAGAGCAACAGGATGCTGGTTCGTTTCAGAAGAGATGGCCTTTTATATCCTAAAGCAGAGTTGGATAAGGATGAAGAAGAGGCCCTCATAATCAGGCTCAAATTAAAAGCCGGAATGGATATAAGTGAAAGGAGAGGAATTCAAAAAGGCCGCTTTCTTTATTCCTTCAAGGAATTTTTTTACAGCATCAGACTTTCTCTGATGCCAACTATTTATGGAGAAAAGCTTGTTCTTAGGATTTTAAAAAATCAAAATTTGCAGGAAAAATTAGAAGATCTGGGTTTTACCAGGGAAACTATGGATAAGCTGGAGAGGATAACTCTCTATCCATCAGGATTATTTCTTTTTACGGGAACAACAGGCTCCGGCAAGACTACTACCCAAATGACCTTGATAAATTCAATGAGGAACAAGGCAAGGAATATTTTAATTATCGAAGAACCTATTGAATACTTTTTGGATGAAGCTAATCAGATTGAAGTTGATAAGGAAAGGGGTTTTGACTATGGCATAATCTTGCGGGAAAGTCTCAGGCAGGATCCGGATTTGATTGTTATTGGCGAAATAAGAGATGAAGAGTCAGCCAAAACAGCAGTCAGGGCAGCCGGTACTGGACATTTAGTTTTTGCCACCCTGCACACAGAATCAGCAGGGACTGCCATTAACAGGATGGAGGAGCTGGGTATAAGCCAAAGAGAGCTTCTTTTAGTCCTAAAAGGAATTGTCAGTCAAAAATTAATTAGGAAGCTTTGTTTTAGATGCACAGGGACAGATGAAGCCTGTCCTCATTGTGAAGGTTGTGGCTACAAAGGGCGTTTTGCAGTGGGAGATGTATTTTTTTCTGATCAGGGTCAAGATTTGCTTTCTTTTAGTGATCTGGAAAAAATGAAAGAAGATATTTTGAATAAGATAGATAGTGGTGAGACAGATGTTGCTGAATACAAGAGAAATTTTATCTAAAGAAATTAAAGAACTGGACTTTTTGGAGTTGGTAGAGGATTTGGCCCTTTCTTTGGAATCAGGAATGACTGTTTTTGAAGGTCTGGAGCTAATTGAAAAAGGGAGAAGCAATCCACTTCTGGAAAGTAAATGTATTGAATTCAGGGAGTTTCTTGAGGAGGGAGACAGTATCTCTAAGGCCTGGGATAAAGTATTTCCCAATGCGGGCCACAAGGCATCAAGTCTTATTAGAATTTATGAAAAGAATGGAAAACCATCTAAAGGGCTTAGACTTCTAGCTGAAGACCTAAGAGAAAAAATGGCCTATAAAAAAGAAATGAAAAAAACACTCTATTATCCTCTCTTAGTTTCTTTTTTAGCTTTTTTGGCCCTTATTTGGTTTTTAAATTTCTTCTTGCCATCTATCCTCAAGCTTTCTGCTGACCTTTTAACAAGTGAGGAATTTTTAAAAACAGAAAAAAATTTTTGGAGATTTAGATTTTCAGTTAATTTCTTTGCTTTTTTCGGTAGTTTTTTTGTCCTTTACCTTATTTTTGCCAAAGAAGGCAGGAAAAAAATTATATCCTGGCTTTCAGACAAAAAACTATTTGCAGATTTTTTTAATATCTTCTTGTTGACCAGTTTTGCAGAGAGTTTTTCTTTCCTTTTAAAAAATGGATTTCCGCTTATGCAATCACTGGAAATGCTAGCCGAGGATGCAAGCTTCAATATAAGTGAGGCAGACACAGAAAGCTGCAAAGAACTTATAGGCAGGGGTTATCCACTCAGCAAGGGCCTGGAAGCCTATAGCTTTTTTGGCCCAAGGGAGTTAGCCATAATAAGAAAAGGTGAGAAAAGAGGCAGCCTGCCCCAGTCTTTTGATTTAATTTACGAATATAGCAATGCAAAAAAAAGAAAGTTTTTAAAAGATTTTTTTATTTATTTTGAACCCTTGGTAATTTTATTTGCAGGTCTTTTAACAGGATTTTTGGTCTACAGTTTTTATAAGCTAATTTTCTCTGTAACGTTAAATATAGTATAAAGGAGCTTCCTATGAAGAATAATAAAAAAGGTTTTACTCTTATTGAGGTTTTAATAGTGGTAGTAATTGTAGGCCTTCTGGCCAATATGGCGGCAGCAAATTTTAAGGGCAAAACAGACGAGGCCAGAGAAGTTGCTGATAAAGCCAGTATGATTAATATTATGACAGCCCTGGAGCTTTATGAAATGGATAAGGGCAAATATCCTGATGATAAGGCAGAAAATCCTCTACTGATACTTTTAGGCAAGCCTTCTGGTACAGTTTATTTAAAAATTGATGAGCTGGACCTGGAGCGTTATGAATATGTCTTATCAGATGATAAAAAAAGTTATACTATAGATATAAAGAAGGAAGATTAAGATGAAAGAGGGATAATTATGGGAGTGTTTTTTGCTTTTTTAATGGGAACAATTATAGGTAGTTTTTTAAATGTACTCATATATAGACTACCTAGAGGGGAAAACATCGCTTTTCCAGGATCTCATTGCAGAAATTGTGGCCACCAAATTAAGGCCTGGGAAAATATCCCGGTAATTTCTTATCTTCTTTTACAGGGCCGCTGTTCTTCATGCAAAGAAAAAATATCACCTATTTATCCCTCTATTGAGCTTCTTACAGGTCTGCTCTATGCTTTTACCGCTTACAAATACTCCTTTTCTGGCCAGGGCTATATAGCAGTCGCCTTTATCTCTATTTTATTGGTAATTTTCTTCATCGATTTGGAACATTATATTATTCCAGACAGTTTAATAGCAGCTCTTTTTATTCTAAGCCTGATAAAGCTCTTTTTCTTGAGGGAGCCGGCTTACATGAATGCATTAATAACTGGCCTGGTAATTTTTGGTTTTTTCTACCTGATATTTGTTTTTTCAAAAGAAAAATTTGGTGGCGGGGATGTTAAGCTTTTTACAGTTCTGGGCTTCTTTTTTGGCTGGCCTCTGACTAATTTGCTGGTAGTCCTGGCAAGCTTACTGGGGCTTTTAGTAGCCGGACTAATGATAGTGGGCTCCCGGATGAAAAAAGACAGCCCCATTCCCTTTGGACCTTTTATTGCCACGGCTTCAGTCATAACCTTATTTTATGGAAAGGAAATATGGCAACTTTACGAAAAAGCAATGGAGCTTTTACTTTTATAGAAATCATGGCTGTTTTGATTATCTCTGGTCTGGTATTTAACATGGCCCTTAGCTTGTCCAAGAACACCTTGGACAGAGCCATAGAAGAAAGAGAAATTTTTGATTGTTACAGTCAGATATCCAGACTTAGAAATGAGAGCATCTGCACTCTTACACAAACAAGGGTCAGATTTTATACGGACTATAATAACACCGGAAAGAGCGCCTATGTTCTTCAATTTCTAGAAGGCAGCAGCTGGATTACTAAAAACAGAATAATTTTGGATAAGATAAAAATCCATTCACTTACTTTCCCTGGCGGAGCCGTAAATCAACATTTTTCTTATAAGGGCCAGCCCCAATATACGGGAAGTGTAGTTTTGAAAGACGGCAGGGGAAATTTTCACTATCTGGTTTTTTATAACACGGGAAGGATAAGGATAAAAAATGGGGCTTAATAAAAAGGGTCTTACTTATATATCAGTCCTGGCTGTCTTTTTATTATTGGCGGTTTCTAGCTGGAATCTTTTTTATTTTATCAGGAACTATAATTTACAGCTAAAATATCTTACGGAAAATCGTTTAATATTTTATAAATGTCAAAATTTGGCTAAGGAGGCTATCTTCTTTCCGGAAGGAAGGCAGCAGGTTACTTTAGAGGAAGTAAGCTATCAAATAGAAACAAAAAGGGAGGGGCAGCTGGTTAAGGTCCTGGTTCTTGCAAGCAAAGAAGGTGAGGTACTGATAGAGGCTGGTAAAAGCAAGTTTTTCCCAGCAGAGAAAGAAATAGAAGAGGATATTGCCTATGAAGAAGAAGCTTAAAAAAGCTGGTTTTACCTTTATTGAAGTTCTTCTGGCTTCACTGATTTTATCCTTGCTCTTTCATAGCTCTTTTAATCTTCTGCTTTTTCAAAAGAAATTTACCCAAGAAAATTTTTTAAGAAGTGAGTATCAAAGGCAACTTAATTTTGCTGAGAGCTGGCTTAGAAGGGATATTTTTGAAAGCAGGCAAGTTAGAGTTCTGCCTGGCAATGAGCTGGAATTTACCTCATATTCGGGACAGACTATTAGATATTACTTGGCTTCAGATCCTTACCAAGCTGAAAGCTGGGAAAAGAAATCACAAAAAACTCTCTACCGGAAAGAAAATAAGGAGAGCGGCCAACCCCTGACCCAGTTTAACAGTGAGTTTTTTTGCTGGGAAGAAAATTATTCAGCTTATAGGAAGCTTAATATCAGTCTGAGTGCTGGAGAGCTTCTTTTGAAACTGGAGGAAGTCTATGAATAAAAAAGGAATGGTTCTTTATAGTTTCCTTTTACTCTTTCTTCTTATTAATTTTGCTGTCTCAAGCTTAATCATGGACTTCTTTCTAACTGTGAAGGAAGAAAAACTTCATCTGGAAAAAGAAGGAAGCAGGCTGATGGCAGAAAATGCATTTGAGGAGGGACTGGCTCTTATTTATCAGGGGCAGGAAGAGGGTTATTATTTTTTAAATGATGAAAGCTATCTGAAAATTATCAAACTCCTTGACAACAATTATTTACTGGAATGCCAGGCCCAAAAAAATCAGGCCCTTTCAAAAGCTGAGGCCAGGGTTAAAATAGATGAAGAGGGCGGATTAGTCATTAGCGAAAAGAAAATTTATTAAGGCTTTAGAGGCCTTAATGTGCTATATTGTAAAAAAAGAAGAGGAGGCAATCGTGATGAAAATATTGGTAATTAATGGTCCTAATTTAAACATGCTGGGAAAAAGGGACCCGGAAATTTACGGCACTTTGACCTTACAAGATATTGAGGAAAAAATAAGAGTGCATGGTCAGAGATATGGTTTTTCTTTTGAATTTTTTCAGAGTAACCATGAGGGGGCTATAATTGATAAAATTCACGAGGCTGGTTCCTGGGCGGAATATGCTCTTATTAATCCTGGAGCCTTTACTCACTATAGCCTGGCTATCAGAGATGCCATAGATTCAGTTCCTACCAATTTTTTTGAAGTTCACTTAAGCCATATTCATGCCAGAGAGGAATTCAGGAAAGTATCAGTTTTAGCTCCTGTTTGTAAGGGGCAAATTAGCGGTTTTGGCTGGTCAGGCTATCTGATGGCCCTGGATCATCTAAAGAGAGTTTTAAATAATAATGATAAATAAAAGGTTAGAAAAGTTAAGGGCAATAATGAAAAAAGATGAGGCCGATTTTTTTCTAATCAGCAGTCCTAAGAATGTTTTTTATCTTTCTGGCTTAGCTTCCTCTAATGCTTACATTCTTTTAGGCCAGGACCAGGCTTTTCTTTTAACAGATTTCCGCTACATGGAAGCTGCCCGAAATAAAGCAGGTCTACTCTTTGAAGTTCTTGATTTAGCCAGAAGAAACCTGCCTCAGGCCATAGAAGATATTTTGCCTGCTAAGGCAAAAATAAGGCTGGCCTTTGAAGGAAAGCATGTAAGCCACTTTGACTATGAAAAGCTTTCTTCCAGTCTGCCATCTGGGCTAAGTCTTTTTTCAGCTAAAGACTGGATAGAGGGTCTTAGACAAATAAAAGATGAAGAGGAAATTTCTTTAATCAGGCAGGCTCAGAAGATTGCAGAAAAAGCCCTGGCAGAAACCCTCAATTTTATTAAAGCCGGCAGGACAGAAAAAGAAATCAGGCAAATTTTAGAAAATTTTCTTTATGAATTTGGAGCTGATGATCTGGCCTTTAAAACTATTGTTGCTGCTGGAAAAAGAGGATCACTGCCGCATGCTGTCCCCACAGACGAAAAAATAAAAGCTGGTGATTTAATCACTATCGACATGGGTTGCAAGTATCAGGGTTATTGCTCAGACATGACCAGGACATTTGCTCTTACTTATCTTGAAGAATCTGAAAGAAAAATATATAATATTGTATTGAAAGCACAGACTGAAGCAATGAAATCAATTAAGGCAGGCCAGTCCTGTAAAGAAATAGACAAAATCAGCAGGGATATTATAAAGGATGCTGGTTATGCAGATTTTTTTGGCCATGGTCTGGGCCATAGCTTAGGAATAGAGGTTCATGAACAACCTGCTTTTTCTCCCTTGTCGGAAGATGTGCTTGAAGAAAATATGATCATGACAATAGAGCCAGGAATTTATCTGCCCGACTCTTTTGGCCTGAGGATAGAAGATTTGCTTGTAGTTAAAAATCAAGGTCTGGAAAATCTTACAGACTTTAAAAAAGAATTAATAATTCTTTAAATTAAAAAAAGGTGGATGAAGATATGATATCAACTAGTGACTTTAAAACAGGTTTAACTGTGGAAATTGATGGCGATCCTTTTCAGGTTGTAGACTTCCAGCACGTAAAACCAGGTAAGGGTGCAGCGTTTGTAAGAGCAAAACTTAGAAACTTAAGATCAGGCGGAACTGTAGAAAAAACTTTCAGATCAGGCGAAAGGTTGCCAAAGGCAGCTATCGAAAGAAAAGAGATGCAGTATCTTTACAATGACGGTGAAAGTTATGTTTTCATGGATAACGAGAGCTATGAACAAATTAACGTTTTACTGGAAAAATTAGATGGTGCAGAAAAATATCTTAAAGAAAATATGGATTGTACTGTTGCCTTCTATCATGGCGAAATAATTGACCTTGAAGTTCCTAACACTGTTATACTTGAAGTAAGTGAAACAGAACCAGGTATTAAAGGAGATACAGCTTCCGGCGGATCTAAATCAGCAACTCTGGAAACAGGGATTGTTATTCAGGTACCTTTCTTTGTTAACCAGGGAGAAAAAGTAAAGGTAGATACACGCACCGGCCTTTATGTAGAAAGAGCCTAGGCAGAAGAAAAATGATTAATTCAGAAACTGGCGAAAAAATTGCCCCTAAGAGGGTAATTAAAAAGACAGCTGAAATACTATCTTCCATAGAAGGTGTAGTTAATCCACAAGTTAAGGCCATAAGTCTTGAAGAAATTGAAGATAACCATGTCCGCCTTGAAATTTTTATAAAAACAAAGATAGGAATTCCTATTCCTAAGATAGCCCAAATGGCTCAGAGGAAACTCAAAGAAGAAATAGAAGAATTTTTTAAGATAAAAGTTGCCTGCGTTGATG
>CAZUPR010000042.1:0-12668 GCA_964622305.1 uncultured Eubacteriales bacterium | reverse complement strand
ATGGTCATTTACTTACATTCCTTTCCTTCTCAACATACAAATTTTACTATATTTTAAGACTTATTAAAAGAGATATTAGGAGGGGAGAAATAAAAGTTAGGGTCAGACCACTGATGAATCCGATCAGGGCAACTTCTTTACCGGCATACTTGCTGACAAAGGGCAGAGTAGTATCCATGGAAGTGGCTCCGCCTGGGGCCATAGCCGGAAATTTTCCCAAATATTTTACAACAAAGGGGATGACAAAGATGGCCAGCATCTCCCGCATGAGGTTGGCCAGAAAGGCAATGGCGCCTATTTCCGTGTTGATAAGATTTTTTAATAGAATTGCCGACATGCTGTACCAGCCAAAACCGGCAGAAATAGCCATACTTTCAATTGTGCTTACCTCTAAAATAAAACTGACCAGGAAGGCTCCAAAGAGGGTGCCTGCAACAACCAAAAGGGGAGCCAAAAGAACCTTGAGGCCCATCTTCCTTAATCTATACCAGGTCTCGGCATTTTTTCCTAAGTCAAGGCCAACAATAAAAATTAAAAGAAGAAGCAAATATTCATTTATGGAATCCAGATTTGTCTCAATAAAAAGACTGTCTGTAAGGTTCCCGGTTATTATTCCCAGAATTACCGCACTAAGCATAACTAGAATCATTGCTTATCCTCCCCAATCTCACCTTCTTTAAAAATATAGGGGGCAAAAATCCAGGCAAAAAGAAGGCTGCCAGCAATTGAAGCGGCACTTATTAAAAAGGCAGTCTTTCCAAGCCCAAAAATATTCTCGGCTATATCCTTGTCCATGCCAATACTGAGCCCCATGCCAAAAAGTAAAACAAGGAGGACTCCTATGAGCAATTTATTTAAATATTGATAAAAATGATAGGGCAATAGTTTAAAGCCGCTTATCAAGATGCCTGCCAAAAAAGCAAAAATTATAGTGAACAATCTTTTCCCTCACAATCTTTTCAGTCAACAAGAAAAAAGGAGCTTGCGCTCCTTTTAATAGTATTGCATACTTCTTTTCTTTTGAATATCCTTCTTAACCTTCTTAGTCAGTCTCCTCAGCATCATACTCAGCTACATGTTCAGCAGATACTTCTGCCTGCTGTTCAGCCTCATCATATGCTTGTAAAACTGCTTGCTGAATCACCGATCTGGCTTCCTGGGAAATTGGGTGGGCTATATCTTTAAATTCGCCATCTGGCATTCTTTTGCTTGGCATAGCCACGAACAGGCCATTTTGGCCTTCAACAACTTTGACATCATGAACCACAAAAGCATCATTTAGAGTTACCGATACAATCGCTTTCATTTTTCCTTCTTGGTTAATCTTCCTGATTCTAACGTCAGTTACTTGCATTTTCTACCACCTCTCTGCTGTCTATTGACAAACATTTTACCCTTATTCTCAACTTTACAAACCTATCTCATCTATTCTCATGATTTTATCTGAATTTTGCCACAATTTCAAGAAAATTCAAAAAATTTTAGGGATTTTTGTGACTTATTTTGATTTTTTTCTCTTCGGAATCGATAAATTCCAGTTCCAGAAGGGCCAAATAATCCTTAATGAGTTTGTTTTCTGGTTCCCTGGTTGCAATTAAAACCCCAATGCCCAAAATTTGCGCCTTAAATTCTGCCAAAAGATCAGTCATTCCTTTAGCAGTGCCGCCAGCCTTCATAAAATCATCAATAATAATGACCTTGGAGTTTTCTGGCAAAGTTCTCTTGGCCAAAGACATGGTAGAGATGGTGTGATTGGAGCCAGACAAGTAATTTATGTTCACAGCTGATCCCTCAGTAACCCGGCTCGAATCCCGGATGATTACCAAAGGCAGGCCAAAACTATCAGCAACAGCCAGGGCCAGGGGAATCCCCTTGGTTTCTATGGTAACAATAAAATCAGCCTGAGCCTCCTTAAAGCGGCCGGCAAAAATTTGGCCAATTTTTTTTACAATCTGAGGCGAATAAATAATATCCGTCATATAAAGATAGCCACCAGGCAGTATTCTCTCCCCATGGGAAAGGGTCAGAGCCAAATCCCTGAGAAATTTCTCTTCCTCCGGTGCAGCAATATGAGGATAAAAAACAACTCCGCCAGAAGCTCCGGAAATAGTCACTAGTTTTCCCTGACCAGTTTGAAGAAAAACCTCTCTGATAATGGACAAATCTTCACTGATAGATGATTTTGCCGTCTGATACTTATCACAAAAATAACTGAGACTAAAGTTTTTCCCAGGATTTTCTGTAAGCTCCTTGGTTAAAAGAACCATCCTCTGGCTTCTTTTTAATTTAAACATAAGCCACCTCTTACTCCTGATCCGATTCCTGATCTTGATAGAGGCCCTGACTTTCAATAGAGGCCATCATGACTGTTTCGGCATTTTCGATATGCTCGATAGCTAGTTTTTCTGCCAGTTTACTGTCTCCAAGAGCCAGTGCTTCCAGGATTTTTCTGTGCTCATCCAGGGCATCTTTGCTGCGACCAGGACGGGCCAATGAAGTGGAGCGGAATCTTAAAAGCTGCTCCTGAAGATTGTTAACCATCTGATAGAGCCTGAGATTACGGGCT
The DNA here is from genome assembly GCA_964622305.1 of uncultured Eubacteriales bacterium. GTDB lineage: Bacteria > Bacillota > Peptococcia > Peptococcales > SKKY01 > SKKY01. The sequence continues at coordinate 10,102 of CAZUPR010000042.1, read as the reverse complement.
GCCTTGTAAAGGAGCTCATGAAAATCTGTGTCGGTTTTGACAATATTTCCCAGATCATCCTTATCAATCTCACCAGCTTCAATAAAGAGGCTGCGCTCCATGAGATCAAGTTCATCCGGTGTTATTCTTTGGGCTGCAAGCCTGGCTGCCAGACCTTCAAGAGAGGCACGGACTTCAAAAACCTCATGAATATCACGGATGGAGATACCGGCAACATAAACTCCCTTACGGGGGACCATGACAACTAAGCCTTCAAGCTCCAGTTTACGGATGGCTTCACGGACAGGAGTACGGCTGACTCCCATCTCTTCAGCCAGTTGAATTTCCATAAGCCTTTCACCTGGCTCCAGGGTTTGATTTAAAATTGCATCCCTAAGACTTTCAAAAACAATCTCCCTGAGGGGCTTGTAACTGTCGAGTGTGATAGGCATTAATCTTCTTTTCTTGTTCACTGTGAGTCCTCCTTATATGTAGAGTCCTGGGCAAAGGCCGTTAAGACTGCGAATTTATATTTATTCCTCTTGGCCCGGAAAAATTTTTCTGCCTCTTTTTTCTGGCTAAAGAGGGAAAAGAAAGTAGTCCCGCTGCCAGACATAAGGCTTTGAGAGTTTTGGGCTAAAAGATCATTTTTTATTGTTTCCAGGGCAGGCCAAATTTTAAAGGCTGGCTCTTCCAGACGGTTAAAGGGCCTAAAATTGCCTGGAAAGCCGGCCAAATCCGGCAGGGAAATAAGCTTGTCCTCTTGTGGCAGAATCAGCTTGCTATAAACCCTTGCGGCTGATAATCCCTTTTTAGGTTTCACCAGAACCAGAGGCAGAGCTGGTAGTGAGGGGATTTCCTGGATAATTTCTCCCCGGCCTTTAACCAGGCAGCTGGGTCCATAAAAGAAAAAGTTAACGTCCGAGCCTAGCTTTTGCCCGTAGTGGCAAAGGTCATCACGGGAAAGACCCAGTTGATAGAGCTGGTTTAGTCCCATGAGGGCACTGGCAGCGTCGGAGGAACCTCCGGCCAGGCCCGCCTGCTGAGGGATACGCTTCTTTATGTGGATGCGGGTCAGGGGGCGGGCCTGGCTATTGGCGGGCGCGTCCGGCCCGGCGAGCCCAGAGGCCTGGGCTGAGTTTGAGCCCGGGCCGGCGGAAGCTGGGCCGACGAATTCTTCCGGGAAGTCGGCCACCAATAGCTGCCAGGCCTTCCAGACAAGATTGCGCTCATCGGCTGGAATCTTTGGATCTGAGCAAGTCAGCTCCAATCCAGGAAGAAAATCTCTCTCTCCCCTATCGCCAGGGGGCAGAAAAACTTTTTCTATAATAAGAAGATCAGCAAAATCAAGTTTTTGCATAATCATCTCCAGTTCATGAAAGCCGTCTGCCCTCTTAGATTTAACCTCTAAAAAAAGATTAATCTTGGCCGGAGCTTTTATAGTAATTTTCATAAGATTCACATCTTCCCTCTTTCTTCCTTTATTTTATCATTTTTTTTTAATAAAAAAAGGGAAGTTCCGAAGAATTCCCCAAGTTTTACCTTTATTGTTCGTTTTCTGGTCTTTCTAATTCTTTAATGAAAATCGGAATGATAATATTTAAGAAGGCATTGAGAGTAACCCCAATTATGGCAGCCAGACTGAGACCAGAAAGTGAAGCCATCCCAGTTAGAGGAACTACAAGTTTGTTGGCATCGCCCTGAAGGGAAACAATTCCCACTATCAAAATAGTAAAAACTACAATACTGTTGCGCAAGTTACTAAGATCAATCTTGGAATCAACCATGGTCCTTACACCAATGCTGGCAATCATGCCAAAGAGAACAAAACTGACTCCTCCCATAACCGAAGCTGGGATAGATTGAATAAGAGCACCAAACTTGCCGATAAAGCTTAAAATAATAGCAATTACAGCCGCACCACGCAAAATGGCCGGGTTATAGTTTTTAGTAATAGCCAAAACACCTGTGTTCTCTCCGTAGGTGGTGTTGGCCGGAGCACCAATTAGGCCGGCAAAGGCTGTTGCTATTCCATCGCCCAAAACTGTCCTGTGAAGACCGGGATTTCTGAAGAAATCTTTGCCAACTACAGCCCCGTTGGTTGTAATATCACCTATGTGCTCAATCATAGTCACCAGGGCTATAGGAACAATTATTTTCATGGCATCTGCTGAAAAAGCAGGTTTTATAAAAGGCGGCAGGGCAAAAACATCAGCCTGGGCAACAGCAGTAAAATCAACTGCACCCATAAGCCAGGCGGCCAGGTAGCCTATAATTATGCCAAAAAGAATGGGAATCATCTTCAAAAAACCGCGGGCGATAATTCCGGTAAGGGCAATAGCCATAATGGTAATAATTGCTATGGTCCAGTTGTCTGAAGCCATATCCACTGCTGTAGGAGCCAGGATGAGACCAATAACAATAATAATTGGGCCTGTTACCACTGCCGGAAAAAGCCTTCTGACATTATTGACCCCAACAAAATAAATAAGGAGTGACAAAAGCATGTAAACCACACCAACTCCAATGAAAGAGCCAGTAGCATATTCAAGGCCAAAATTTTCTTTAACTACGAGGATACCGGAAATAAAGGCAAAGGATGAGCCCAAAAATACCGGCACCTGTCCGCCAGTCACCAAGTGGAAAATCAGGGTCCCAACACCTGCACCCAGGAGGGCGATCGAAGGGTTGAGCCCGGTAATAAAAGGCACCAGGACTGTGGCTCCAAACATAGCCAGAACATGCTGTAAAGACAAAGTAAAATTCTTAAGATTCATAAATAACCTCCCATTTGCATTTGGGGACGCAACATTCTGTCCGGACAGAATGTTGCGTCCCCAAATGCAAATTAAAGAATCTTATGCAAGAAGGTGCGGGTTCTTTCTTGTTTGGGTTGGCCAAAAATTTCTTCCGGGGTCCCTTCTTCAATGATGCGGCCATCATCCATAAAAATAACCCGATCGGCTACATCTCTGGCAAAGGACATCTCGTGAGTTACCACTGCCATGGTCATCCCTTCCTTGGCTAAATCCTTCATAACTGTAAGTACTTCACCAACCAGTTCCGGGTCCAGGGCTGATGTAGGTTCGTCAAAAAGCATGAGCTCTGGCTCCATGGCCAGGGCCCTGGCTATAGCCAGCCTCTGTTGCTGTCCGCCAGACAAATGAGCCGGATAGGCGCTTTCCTTATCACCCAGGCCAACCTTATCCAAAAGTTTTAAACCCTTTTCCCTGGCCTCTTCCTTAGGAAGCCCAGCCACATGAACCGGCGCCTCAGTAATATTTCTTATGGCCTTCATATGTGGAAAAAGATTAAAACGCTGAAAAACCATACCAATTTTTTCCCTCATCTGATAAATCTCTTTTAAGGGCAAATCAAAATCAGCCTGGCCGGCCACTTTCCTGGTAATAAGTTTCCCCTTGAAGCTGATTTCCCCCTGGTCAATTTTTTCCAGGTGGTTAATGCAGCGCAAAAGGGTACTCTTACCAGACCCCGAGGGGCCAATAATAACCAAAACTTCCTGCTTTTCTATTTTAAGGGAAACGTCATCCAGCACCTGCAGGTTGCCAAAGGACTTCCTTATATTTTTTAATTCAATCATTTTAAAACCCCTGTCTGCACAAAACTATTCTGCCAGGGCCAGTTTCTCTTCTACTTTTTTAAAGGCCACTGTAAAAACAGTAGTCAAAATTAAGTAAATAAGCCCAGCTGTCAAATACATTTCAAAAGGCTTAAAGGTTGCCGATGCCTGGGTCTGGGCTGCCCGTAAAAGTTCTACCATGCTGATAACTGCCACCAGTGAAGTATCTTTTAAAAGGGCAATAAATTCATTCCCCATAGGTGGAATCAGCCTTTTAAAGGACTGGGGAATAATAACCCTAAACATAGCCATCTTCCAGCTCATGCCCAAAGAATAAGCCGCCTCCATCTGTCCCTTATCAATAGACTGAATTCCAGCTCTGATAATTTCAGCAATATAGGCACCACCACATAGGCTGAGGCCAATAACCGCCGCCTGCTGAGCTGAAAATTCTATCCCAATCGAAGGCAGACCATAATAGATAATAAAAAGCTGGACCAAGAGTGGAATCCCTCTAAAAATCCAGGTATAAATTGATCCAAAAAAAGCAAAAAACTTATTACCTGATATTTTAATCAAGGCCACAGCCAAGCCAATCAAAGTTCCAAAAATTATAGCCATGATGGTCAGCTCAACAGTTTTCAAACTGGCATTTAACAAAATTGGCAGTCGCTCTATTATAATATTAAAATCAAAATCATTCATTAGTTTTCACCCTTTAAGTCAGAAAAAAAGCGGAGATTTTACTCTCCGCATTTTATTTTGCTCCTAGTAAATTAAATTTTTAAGCCTTATTGTCCTCTTGCAGCCAAAATGTCTTCTTTAAGTTTTGCAGTCACATCGCCACCAAGCCACTTTTCAGCAAGCTGGGCCATAGTGCCATCAACAATCATTTCCTTAATAGCACCATCAATGGCTTCAAATAAATCTGCATCATCTTTTCTTATAGCTATCCCTTGAACTTCTTCACCAAAGAGACCACCAGTTAGTTTAAATTCACCTGGCATACTGGCGATATAATTATTTGCCACATAGTTGTCGGCAACCGCTGCATCAAGTCTGCCAATCTTTAAGTCCTGGAAAACCAGTGAGTAGTCAGCGTAACCTTTAATTTCTGCAAAACCGTATTCAGCATCAAGATCTTCAGCAACTACAAGACCAGTTGATCCGTTTTGTGTTCCTACGACCTTGCCTGCCAAATCTTCAGCATTAACAACTTCTTCATTACCAGCTTTAACAACTAAAGCCTGTGCTGCGTGAATGTATGGGCCAGCAAAATTAACTTCTGCTTCTCTGGCTGGTGTTATAGTCATACCGGAAATAATTACATCAAACTTTTTAGCTTTTAAGGAAGCAATAACTCCGTCCCAGGCTGTTGGCTGCCATTGAACTTCAATGCCCAGTCTTTTGCCCAGTTCTGCTCCCATATCGATATCAAATCCTACAAGATTATTGTTTTCATCTCTAAAACCCATTGGTGCGTAAGTATCGTCAAGTCCTGCAATCATCTTTCCTTCTGCCTGGATTTTTTCCCAGGTAGTCTTTTCTGCTGCTTGCTTATTTCCGCCACCGCCGCAGGCAGTTAAGGTAAGTGCCAGCAAAACTACTAAAACTAGAGTTAAAATTTTCTTATTCATCTTTTCTCTTCCCCCTTATTTTTCTTTCATTATTTTAACGCATTAAAGCGATGCAGTCAATTCTTTTTTCACTTTTTCTCAAAAAAAAGGAGCACCTGGGGCACCCCTCGTATTTCCACTTTTATATTTTAAAGTTTTTTAACTATCTAAAGCATTTTCTTTAACTCTTCCAAAGCCATTCTCTCAAGCCTGGACACCTGCATCTGAGAAACATTAAGGACCTCAGCCACCTTGCTCTGGGTCAGATCTTCAAAAAACCTCATGTAAATCACAGCCTTCTTCTTTTCATCCAGCTGATTCAAGGCGTTAATCAAATCCTGCTTAAGCTCAACCCCAGTAAGTTCCTTATCTTCCTCACCCATTAACTGAATGAGCTCAGTCTTATTGGTGGCCTTGTCTTCCTTTTCCAGCTGCTCAGAAAGGGACGAAACCTTGGCTGCCCTCTTGGCCTCCATAACCCTCTCTACTTCCTTCTCAGAAAGACCAATCCTGGCCGCAACATCTTTTATATCCGGATTCTCACCAGTATCCTGATAAATTTCCCTCTCAGCCTTGGTTATATAAGTGCTCAGTTCCCGATACTTTCTGGGAATTCCCACCCTCCAGGTGCTGTCACGATAATAGTTAAGAATTTTCCCGGAGATCGTTTTATAGGCAAAGGTTTTAAATTTGATTCCTTTTTCTGTATCAAAACGGTCAATGGCACCAAGAACAGCTATACGGGCAACCTGAAGTATATCTTCCTTTTCCCAAGGAAGATAGCATTGGGTCTGGCACCAATACTGAATAAAAGGCTCCATCTGAGTGAAAATCTCATTAATCGTTTTCTCAGATGGATTAAGCTTATAGTCAGCAACTAATTCGTCTAAATCTCTTTTTGCCATCTCTGAACTCCTGTATCAATTATTTACTGCTAACTATTATTGTATACTTTACCAGGTTTTAAGTCCACAGAGCACATTGCCTTTTTCATTATAAAAAATCTCATCCATGACCTGCTGGATAAGAAAAATACCCATGCCACCCTCACAAAGAAGGTTGCCCTCATCCCTTGCATGGAACTTTTCCGGCCTGTAGTCAAAGCCATTTCCCTTATCAGCTATCTCAAAGCGCAGGGAGGAGCCATCAATTTCCCAAAAAATAGTCACTTGACCATCTACAGACCTGGCTCCATGGATAAAAGCATTATTTATACCTTCTACCATGGCCAGGCGGATATCATTAACCGTATCAGCCGGAACCTCAAGGCCCGCCAAATCTTCTAAAAGGGCTACAACAACAGCCCCCTGCTCTTTTATATTTTTTAAATTAAATTCCCGTCGATTTCCAGCCATAAGTTTGCTCCCGTAATAATAGAGTTTTCTATTAATTACCTTAAATTTTCCATTTGCAAACAGTTAATAATCTTCCTTATTCTGGTAACCTCTTGGAGTGATAATTTTTCCATTCTCAATTCTGGTCTCTGAATTACCAACCAAAACCACTGTTAGCATATCAATTTCATGTTGGGTCATTTCACCCAAGGTGGTGATGATAACCTCTTCTTCGCCTCTTTTTGCGTTTCTTACCAGGCCAACTGGCGTATCAGCTGACTTGTATTCAAGCATAATCTCTCTAGCTTCATCCAGGTGCTTCTGCCTGCCCCGGCTTCTGGGGTTGTAGATGACGATGGCCATATCTGCCATAGAGCAGTGCTTGATTCTCTTCATAATTTTATCGTAAGGAGTCAGTAAGTCGCTTAGGCTAATTAAAGCAAAGTCATGCATTAAAGGAGCTCCCAGGCTTGCCGCAGCAGCTGTTGCCGCTGTAATTCCCGGAACAACCTCGATGTCCAGTTCAGGATCAGCCAATTCTAAGACAATACCTGCCATACCATAAACACCAGGATCCCCGCCAGAAATGACAGCTACCTTCTTGCCTTTTTTAGCTTCCTCAATAGCTAATCTGGCTCTTTCAATTTCCCTCTTCATACCCTTGCTGATAACTTCCTTGCCTTCAGTCATATCGGCAACCAAATCTATATACATGCCATAACCGGCAATTACGTCTGCCTCCTTAATGGCTTCAACCGCCCTGTAAGAAAAGTGATTTCTGTCGCCAGGTCCCAGGCCTACAATGTAAATTTTTCCGTATTCTTTAGTCATTTCATTCTCCTATTCAAGTCCATTTTTCTTAATAATCATAGTGGTCAGGTAATCCAGCCTGTCTTTTTCCAAAAGAGGCTTAAGATCCCTGGTTACAAAACCATCTTCAAAACCCAGGCGGCTGGCAACCACTGCTTTATCAGCCAGGTCGTTTTCTTCCAGAAAGGCGTAGAGTTCTTTAAAAATGCTGCCGATTTTAAAGAGTACCAGGTTCTCGTTATTAGCAACTGCTTCCTTAACCTCGTCCATACTCTTGATAGCCGGTACAATTTTAAGATTTTCATCCCTGATAACCAGAGGAATAACTTCTGCAGCGGCGATGGCTGATGGCGCAGTAATGCCGGGCACCATTTCAATTTCCACATTTGGAATAATATTTCTGATTTTTCTAACCAGATAAATGAAGGTAGAGAAAAATGCTGTGTCACCAAGAGTGATAAAAGCAACATCTTCTCCTTCTTTAAGAATCTGGGCAATTTCTTCAGCAGCCGATTGCCATTTGGGCTCCAGTAAATCGTAGTCCAGAGTCATTGGCATATGTAGTTTTAAGAGCTTCCAGTCCTTGTCTAAAGCCTTACTAACGATTTCATGAGCAACACTGTCGCCATCTTCTTTGGCAACTGGAAAAGATAGCCAGTCAACCTTCTCCAGTATTTTTACAGCCTTGACCGTAAGAAGATCTGGATCCCCAGGTCCTGTTCCAATTCCATATAATTTTCCTGTCATTTTAAGCCTCCATTATCTTTTATTTTCAGGCACAGAGCCGATTATGCAACATTTCTATTTTAACCTTTTTCATGACTTTTGTACACCAAAAAGCCTCCCGGCAAAATCCAGGAGGCCTTTACATTTTCATGTCCACTTTATTCTTTAAATCCTTATTTTTCATCAATTTGCTACCCTTGGAGTAGGCCATGCTTTGGGACTTGCTCAATTCTGCCCTGGCCTGATTTTGAATAGCTGAAGCTTTGGAAGCAACTGAAATATCTTGCGAAGACGGATTGGCTGGCGCCATTGCCGCCCTTATTACCTGGCTCATTAATTGGATGGTTTCCTGAGGTGTTCTTCCTTGAGGGATTTTAATGGAAACCTGGCCGCCAGTGATGTAAGTCTTCCCATCGGGCCCTCTAGTATAAGTGTAACTGGGAGCTCCGGCCAAATGACCTCCAGCCGACATGTGTGCCTGTTCATGGGCAATGGTATCCCTTTCGATCTGGCGAAGCTTGTCAACCTGCCGATCTACTTCTTGCTCTTTCTTTTTCTCTTCTATATCAGCAGATTTTTCTTCATCGCCTGGAAGCACCTTAGTTTCAGCTTCCTCAAATTCCGCTTCTTCGATTTCAAGATCAGCTTCACTTTTAGGCATTCCGTTTAGATCATATTTTTCATATCCGCTGGCGGTTCCTCTGTTAGCAGAGATCCCACTTAAGAAAGTCAAGGCACACACCTCCTTTAAATAACATATTACCTCAATTTTACTAATTATAAAATAAAAAAGCTGAGCCAGTGGTCTGGTTCAGCTTCCATATCATTATGTAGATTTTTTAAATCTTTCTTCTTAATTTTATATCTTTTTTCTTAGGCTATGCTGTGTTCAGCATTGTATTTTTCAACAATCTCCATCATTTCTTCATAAATCTCTGGGGTAATCAGAACGCATGTGGGACTGTTATTTTTAACAACAACACCAAATCCATTCTGTTTGACCTCATCAAAAATCTTGTGAGCCTCTCCCTTGTTAAACCTGGAGATAGGAACAAAAGAATTAAGCATGCCACTCATGGATAATTTATTTAACAATTTACTATCCTCCTTTTATAAAATTTCGCTACAGAAGGTAGTATATATTATTACGACAAATTTATCAATAAAAGTGAAGTTGCTGGATGCCAAAATGGCAGCAATTCAGTGGTGGGGACAAGTTTGCGAGATTTCATAGGGCTTGAATGTCGTGGCCTTGGGCCAGGGACAAGATTTGCAAATTTCAGTGATTCCGCCCAATGGAATCACTGAAATCTATAAATCCTGGCCTCAAAGGGCTAGCCCACTAACTAAATCAATGAAAACTAAAAAAGTTGGCCAATTAGAAAAATTGGCTTCCAAAAGCAAGAAATCTCCTACTTAAATCTACCTCTCTAAGAACTTAGTGCCAACTTAGTGACGGAACGTATGGAGCATGAATATGGGCGCAAATTATAAGTTGATTAGGAAATACTCAAAACTCTGCATAAAAAATCCCGGGGTGGTTGTTGGCCACTCCGGGATTTTTTGTTTACATAGTTACATATTATCACCAAAAAGAAAAACTCCAGGCCCGTAGGTCACTGGAGTATGATCATTTATGACTGTATATTCTTTTCCTGGTTCAAAAGGTTGAATTCCTCTTCCAGGACTTGGATTTCCTTGCGGATGGATTCTTCTTCTTTTTTTGACAGGTTGCCCTGCCTGATTTCTATAAGCAGATCTTTTATCTTGTAGAGCCTCTCATCCATCATATCAAGGACTGCCAGCCTCTCATCTATTTCTGCAAGCAGGGAAATCATATGCTGCTTGTGCTCTTCCCTATCCATTATATTCTCACGTCAATACTGGTGCCCAAGTGTGGGTTTACTGATTGTTCCAAGGCAGAAGCATCCATCATTTCTGTTAGTCCCTGAAGCTGATTCTGTCCCTGATCCATGGCCATCTTTAAAATTGACACTCCTGCTTCCTGAGCAAATTTCATTTGGCTAAGTCCCATTGATAAAGCTGCTATATCCATA
>CAZUPR010000041.1:0-13108 GCA_964622305.1 uncultured Eubacteriales bacterium | reverse complement strand
AAATTTATTTGAAAAATATAAAAGTTTGCCCATAAACAGTCAATTAATTTGTTTAGAACAGCGAAATGCTATTGAACCTCATTTTTGCTATCCTAATATGTTAAGAACATTCAAATTAATTTTGATGATAGTAATATTAAGTATAGTGATGAATATTATAATATTTTGGGAATAACGCGATGACCTCGTCTTTTCTAAAATTAATACAATACAGGCAAGACCTATGTATACCTAAGGCAGAAAGGATAACAAAGTATGACTAAAGGAAAAGCAAATATCATTTTTGAAAAATACAACCCACTTTCAGATGTAGTGCGTTGCCCATATGGCCGGGCCCCTGTCCGTAATATGCTTGACCTATATGCAAAGGCGGCAGTTAATCTATATGGTGCTATTAAAAGAGAAGAATTGCTTGATATCTTTAACCAGCAAAATCCTGAAAAGACAAGTGCCCAGGAGATCTATGTGCTTCTTTTACCTCTTGTTTTTAAAGAAGAATGTTACTGTTTTTATAAGGAAAATATTGTCCATTATTCCTTTTTTGATAATTTGAATCAGGTTGATTATTTATTGCAGGAACAGGCTGACAAGCCTCGGTATATCCCCGAAAAGGATGAATTTCTAAAATACCTCGATGAAAATTATACAGATAAAAACCCATGGTCTCTTGTTGCCGATTTTATGTTTGAGAATTTTGGCTACAGCAGAAATACTGCTCAGGCATATGTAGATACCAGGTCCTATATAACTAATGGCTATGGCATAAATGAACTTGGACTTATTTTAGATAGAAATAATATAATTTTTGAAAGTGAAGATCTGGTTCAGTACTTCATTAACCTTCTCATGGATGCTTCAAATAACACTCGGATTTGGCAAAATAAAGGATACACACCTTCAGAAATTCATAAAATGACCATAAAAAAGCAAAATAATATAATAAAATTCCCAATAGAGAAAAAAATAAAAGTTATGCGTAATGATTCCTGCCCCTGCGGAAGTGGTAAGAAATATAAGAAGTGTTGTGGTTCAGCTGACATGAGAAAAACAGCGAAGTTAAGTTCCGATGAATGCAAGTTGTTTTATGAGACTTGGTATGGCTTAATGGCCTTTGTAAATGAAAAAGAAGCTGTAATTAAAGACAAAATTAAACCAGAATACCCTAATCAAGTCAGTGATAGAAAAACACACAAGGTTAGGGAAGTACTCTGGGAAAATCCTAGCCTTATAAGTGAATATATAAATAAAAGTGAGCTCACTCAAGAAAAAAGAGACATTTTAAAGTTATGGGAAACAAAGCACAAAAAAGGAAGTTTTATTCTTTTGGAGCATCAAACGGAATATTCAGTCTGTATAGGTAGTAATGATGAAGGAGAAGACAGACTTTATGGAATAAAGGGACTAAGCAATCCAATAAGCTATATATTACAAAGAGATTTACCAGTAACCATAAAAGCCGTCCTGCTTCCTTTCAAAGGAAAGATTGTCTATGATAGTTTTTTAATTTCTATGGGAGTAAAATATGGCCAGGGGGCAAAAAAGGTCATTAATGAAATGTATGACAAAGCAATTAAACATGGAATTATTACCACATTATGAAAAAGAAGCAGTGAATTCCAAGTGGTCTGTAAGAGAAATAAAAAGGCAAAATTTCTTTACTTATTTCAAAAAAACCATATAATTTGAAATAAGAATAGAAATTAATAGTTTTTATCTCATTATAGGAGGATAAAAAATGGAAACAAGGGCAGGAGGCTATAGGGAAAATTTTAGTGGTGACTCAGCTTATAAATCTTTTTTACCAAAGCCTTTGCCACCTTATCCAGATCTAAATTTGGATAAGGAGATGATGGACTTATTATCAAAGGCAAATAGGAGCATTGGAACCCTAGAAGGAGCTTCTAGACATATACCAAATATAGATTTATTTATAGCTATGTATGTTCGTAAAGAGGCCTTATTATCTTCACAAATAGAAGGAACTCAAGCCACAATGGATGATATATTAGATCCAGCTTTAAGCGAAAATACTAATCAAAATATTCAGGATGTAGTAAATTATATCAAGGCTTCCCAATATGCAAAGGAAAGATTAAAAGAGCTGCCGATTTCTAATCGTCTAATAAAAGAAACACATAAAGTGCTAGTGGAAAATTTGAGGGGAGATGAAAAATATCCTGGAGAATTTAGAAGGAGTCAGAATTGGATAGGGCCAGCTGGTTCAACCTTAAGAAATGCTAGGTATATTCCTCCAAATGTAGAAGATATGATTGAGGCTATGTCCGATTTAGAGAAATTTATAAATGCAGACGATGAAATAGATCCTCTTATTAAAATAGCCCTAATCCACTACCAATTTGAAACTATTCACTCCTTTTTAGATGGAAATGGTAGGCTTGGTAGACTCTTAATAAATCTTTTCTTTCTAGAAAAACAGGTATTAACCTATGAAAGCCTATATATTTCTTATTATTTAAAACGTAATCGAATCGAATACTACGATCGTTTAATGGAAGTTAGGAATAAGGGTAACTACGAGCAGTGGGTTAAATTTTTTCTGCTAGGTTTAATTGAATCGGCTAATGATGCAGTTGAAACAATAGAAAAACTAGTCCAGCTTCATGAAAATAATAAAAGAAAAATTGATAATCTAGCTAGTAAATCAAAGGCTATATCAAAGATTTTAAAATACCTAGAAGCAAGTCCAATTATTGATATAAAAAAGACTAGTGAAGATTTAGGTTTTGCTTATAATACTATTGCTAGTGGAGTAGATAGGCTTGTTGAATTAAAAATCTTAAAGCAGACAGAAAATGTTCAGAGAAACCGTGTATTTTCTTATGAAGAGTATCTAGAAATATTACGTAAGGATACCTAAGTAATTTTAAAACAAAAAAGAGCACCTATTCCTGGGTGCTCTTTGCCTTATCTAAAACTTCCTAAAGAGACCAACAACTTTACCTGCTATAGTCAGGTCATTGGTTATTATGGGACTGTAGTTATCGTTTTCTGGGTGGAGTTCAAAGACTCCATTTTTTTTATAGAATCTTTTAACTGTTGATTCTGATTCATAGCCATCATTGACAATGGCTACAATAATCTCTCCGTTAGAAGCCTCTTTTTTTTGTTCTACCAGGATATAATCGTCCTGGAAGATACCAGCATTAATCATACTGTCGCCCTTAACCTTTAACATAAAGAGGGGGTTAGTTGAAGAGAAATAGTTTAGAGGAACAGGGAAGGTATCAATTATATTTTCCTGGGCTGTAATTGGCAGGCCTGCTGCAACTTCACCAAGAACTGGTACTTCAATCATTTCTTTTGAAGTGTTATCTGGGAAATAATTGACATCATCTAAAATTTCTATAGCCCTGGGCTTAGTAGGATCTCTTCTGATGTAACCTTTTCTCTCTAAGGTAGATAAGTGGCCATGTACAGTTGAGCTGGATGAGAGGCCTACAGCGGCACAAATCTCTCTAATTGATGGGGGATAACCCTTGGACCTTAACTCGCTTTTTATAAATTCAAGAACTGCTTCTTGCTTTTTACTTAGGGGTTTAGACATAGAATCACATCCTGACGATTTATTTGTTTAAATAATAGCACAAATGAAAGAAAAAGACAAACAAATATTCGATTTTCTCTTGACAAGAATGTATGTTCGTGATAATCTTTAATCAAAGAAAAACCGAACAAACGCTCTGGAAGGAGAGAGTCTAATGATTTATACTGGAGCTGACTTCAGAAGATTAAGAATCGAAAGAGAAAAAGCTAAAAACAAAAGAAAAGAAAATATTAAGAAGAAAACAATTTTCTTAATATTTTTAATAGGAACATTATTTTTGATAACTTTCTTTATGACCACATATGCTGGAGCAGATAACACTAGACTACTTGAATACAGGGTTGACCATGGCGATACACTTTGGCAGATTGCAGGGGCCCACAAAAGCCCTGATATGGATATAAGAGAATATATATATCTTATTAAGAAGACAAATAAGTTAAATGGCAGCCATATAGTGGCCGGACAGTTATTAATGATACCTGTTAAGTAACAATAGCTATCCTATAGATATTTCAAAACAATTAACTTCCCATAATATATATTATGTAAACTAAAGTAAAAGCTTTTAGGCCAGCCATAGCGGCTGGCCTTTTTTTCTATCAGGGACAAGTGCTACCCCTTTATTTCTTCTCTTTATAATCTTCAAGATATTCTTTTATAATTTCTCTGGACTTTAATTTATCATGATCTTTTTCAACAGAGCTGGAAACTGCAATGGCTTCCAAATATATAACATCATCAGTAATGCCGGTAACCAAAAAATCATATTCATCAATGCCGCTTATTTCAGAGTATTTGATAATTTGACCTAGTTCCAGGTCTTCTCTTTTTAAATCATGCAAAAATTCTTCCTGGATGTTACCATGGTGTCTGAAACCTTTGCGATCAATGTAAAGTGGTTTTGGCATATAAACTATCCCCTTTTTATATAATTTTATTATATTTAAGCAGCGTTAATAGATAAAAGAAATTAAGGTGAAGCTGCTTACAGATACCAGTGCAAATAACAATAATCCTAGTTTTAAACCCTTGATACCAGTACTTAAAACGCTCTTTAGGTATAAGGAAAGTCCTAGTGATGTCATGGTAAAAAGAAAGAGTTTATTACTTAGTTCAGCAAAAAAATTAGCAATTCCTGCTGGTACTATACCAAAACTATTAATTACCATAACCAATATGAACATTATAACATATAAAGGAAAAGACTGAATCCAGGCAAATTTAATTTTATACTTTTCTGATTCTTTTTCTTCAACCTTCTTATCACGAAAATATTGAGTGAAAAATATAGACATTGGAACCAGCATAAGTACCCTGGCTAATTTTACTACTGTACCTATTTCCCCTGCTCTTTCACCCATAGAATATGCAGCGGCTATAGCGTGAGAGACGCCATGCATGGATATACCACACCAAACTCCAAACTCAGTTGGTTCTAGTGGAAAGCTTTTCAAATAACCGAAAAAAGAAAAAAGGATAACGCCAACAGCACCAAGGAAACTTGTTACCGAGGCAGCTACAATTATTTCCTCTTTTTTTGCTTTTACAAGCGGGCTTAGAGACATAATTGCAGCTACACCACATATGCCGGAGCCTATTCCTATAAGTAGTGATGTTTTGCTTTCAAGGCCAAAAAAAGTGCCAAGTTTTATAGCCAGCAAAATAACTATAGGAACAAAGCAAATTACCAGGAAAAATGCTGCCCCACCTATTCCAGACAAAACAGTAAAGTTTAACTTGAAACCTAAAAATACAATAGCAAATTTTATAACCTTGTTCATTACAAAGTTAATACCTGGTATATGGACTTCTCTTGTTCCAATAGTGTTGTTGTATAAGATTCCAAGTAAAATTACTAAGGTTATGGTTTCTAGAACAAAAAGCTTATTGACCAAGAGAGAAAGATAACTTCCTGCTATAACCAGAGCTGTAACAAGTAAGACACCGGGTATTTTTTCTTTGATAGATTCTAAAATTGTAAGCGCCCCCTTGTTTTTTTGATTATACAGGATTATCTAATAAATGTAAGAGGAATTTTCCAGCTTTTTCACTGGCAAGTAATTCATTATCCTGATAATTTTCCCTGGCTGAAGAATCTGCAAGATCTGAGATAGCCCTTATGCCTATATAAGGAATCTCATTTATATAACAAGCATGGGCTATAGCTGCCCCTTCCATATCAACGCAAAGTGGCTTAAAAGAGCTTCTGAGCCTTGCTTTTTCTTCCTTTGAATCTATAAAAGAGTCTCCAGTGATAATTTGTCCAAAATGAAGGATTTCCTGACCTTGCCAGCTTTCTGCTGCCTTTTCTGCCCATGCTAATAAGAGAGGATCACTTTTAAAGTTACTTTGGTAAGGATAAGTTCCACTTAAGATGTATTGGGCCAGGTCATGGTAGGCAGTTTCCCGGGCCAGAACTATATCTAAAAGGCCTACATCCTTAGATAAAGCTCCAGCGATACCAAGATTAATTATGGATGATACCTTTAGCTGACTTATAAGAATTTGGCTGGCTAAGGCTGCATTAACCTTTCCCACACTTGATATGGCAAGGATTATCTCCCTGCCTTTATAACTTCCATAGCTAAAGCGATAACCATTAATGGTAAAGGATTTTTCCAAATGAATTCTGTCTTTGACATATTTAATTTCCCTGCCCAGGGCTGAGACTATAGCAATTTTTTCCATATTATTTGACCTTCACCCTTTTACCATCCTTTAAGTCAGCCTGGGGAGAAAGAATAAGTAAATCTCCTTCTTTTAGACCATCTAAAATCTCTACTTTACGATCAACTTTCAATCCTGTACTTACCTTTTGTAAATTTGCCTTGCCATTTTTTACAAGAAAAAGGTAATCCTCACCATCAATTTTAAAAAGTGCATTTTCTGGCACCTGGAGAATATTTTCCTTCTTTGAAGTAATAATTTTTAAATCTACCTGATAACCTGGTCTGAGTTCTTCAAGGCCTTCAAGAAAGCTGATTTCAACTTTTACCCTTTTTTGCTCTACCCCTAAATCAGATGTTTTGCTGAAAGCCAGAGGATAAATTTTACTTACCTGCCCCAGTCCTTTTTTATTCTTTTCGATATCTGAAGAAATTAAAACCTGATCTCCCTCTTTTACTTTTTGCAGATCTATAGTTAAAAGATCGCTTTCAATCATTATCTTGTCCATATTGCCCAGCATGGCCAAAGGGTTTCCTGGCAGGATGTAATCTCCCTTGCTAACATAGGTATTTAAAAGAATTCCATTAATAGGGGATAGGATTCTTTGATTTTTATCAGTGATATTTTGATTAATATATTTTAGTTCTCTTTGGAGATTTTCCAGTTTGTTTTCTGTATCTTTTAATATGTTATAAAAGTCATCATAGTCCTTCTGGCTAAGGGCTCCGGCCTCTTTTAAAAGGAGATTCTTTTCTAACATTTCTCTCTCAGACAAGAGCTTCCTTTCAAGGCTTTCTATTTGCCCTGAGACTGAATCTCTTTGTAAGACAAGTGATTCTCTTTCCAGACTATCTATCTTAAACAAATTATCTCCTTTTATAAGAGACCGGCCTGGCTCAAAATTAATTTCTGAAATAAAGCCTGTCATTGAAGAATAAATAATCTGCTGATCATCAAGATAGACCTCCCCTCTTTCTTCCACAAATTCTTCCATATCCTCTCTGGTAAGTTCATAGAGAAGAACTTCTGTTTTTGAAAAGAAGTAAGAAGAAAATAAATAAACTATAAGAAGGAGCACAAGACTTGTTAAAATGATTATGGTCCTTTTTTTATTCATAGTAGAATCCTCCTAAGAAATCCTGCTCTTTAAAGCATCTAAAAAATTGATATTGTAGATTTTTCTGATAGTTGCCATTTGAGCTATTAAAATAAAAAGTAAGGTTATAAAGGCAGCCAGCAGATAGGTTGATGTTTTTAGAGAAAGTGGAATTGACATAAGTTCCTGGGAGATTGAATAAACAACCCCCTTACACATTTGCTTGCCTAAGGGTAAACCTGCCAGAATGCCAAAAATGCCGACCAGAATATTTTCTTTGTTGATTAATTTAAAGATTTCTACTTTCTCAAAACCTAATACCCTAAGGACAGAAATCTCCATGCTTCTTTCACGGATATTAATGATAGTAACATTATAGACTATAGCAAAGGCCAGGATACCGGCAAAAAGAAGAAGAATTAAAACAGAGGCCATAACCATTTCAAGATATTCTTTAAAGGTCTCAAGCATTTCCTGGATGGATTCCAGGCCTGCTACCCCCTCAAGTTTTAAAACTTTTCCAGGCAGGTCCTGATCAGAAGACTTAATTAAGGCCCCTGTAGTCATCCCTGGCTCCTTCAAATGCTTATTGAGGGCATCTATATCCATATATATATTAAGGCCTAAATTTTGTTTGTTTATAGCGCTTACCCTAACTTGAAAATCATCCTTACCAGGAAGAAAATTCTTTAAAGATAAGATGTCTCCCTCTTTAGCGCCCAGAACCTTAGCAGATATTTCTGATAGTATTACCTGGTCTTCCTGTAAAAATATCCTTTCTCCCTTAAGGTTTTCGAAATTATAGAAAATAGTATCTTGGGGAATTCCCACAAGAGTTAAGTTCTTTTTCTTCCAGTCCTTGCTTACCTCAAAGGGAAGCTCTACCTTGGCTTCCAGATATTCAATCTCAGCTATTTTTTTTAAATCAAAAAGAATTTTATCATTATAGGGCCTGGAAAAGGTCAGATGGTAGTCCATTTTTTGAAAATCTTTATAGTGATGGTCAAATACGCCATCCCAAATTAAGGACATATATAAAGGTACCATGGTTAAGGCCGTACTGATGCTGATTCCCAAAAGAAGTACCAGAGCTCTTTTTTTATTACGGAAAGCATTTCTAAAAACCATCCTCCAGTCAAAAGGAAGTGCCTGCCAAAAAGTTGGGAAGTTTTCTAAAAAAAGTTTTTTTCCACCTGGAGGGCTTTCTTTTTCCATTGCCTGAGCTGGCATAATTTCTAAAGCTTTTTTAGAGCCCAAAAAGCCTGCAGGAAGACAGGCCAAAAGACAGAGCAAAATGGCCATTAAAAAATAACCCAGTCTTAAGCTGCTCTCAAGAGCTGGGACATTCATATAAAGTAAAAACAAATCTGTAATTACAGATAGGAGCGGTATGCTAAGAAGAATCCCTAAGACAGATGATACAAGGGCAATAAAAAGCGAGTATTTTATGTAGTGATTTATAAGGCTTCTATTACTATAACCAAGAGCTTTGAGCACACCAATACTTGTGCGGTCGCTGCTTACCAGCCTGCTTAGCATTATGTAAATGATCAGTCCTGCTGAAAATAGAAAGAAGATTGTCATTGCCCAGGACATCTTTTTTGTCTGGTCAACCTCCATTTCCATGATGCTGTAGCTAAGTTGGTTTTCTTTTTCAATAATACTTATTAAGCCATAATTTTTAAGGGAATCTTCTATTTGATCCTTTATTTGACCTTTATTTTTTATGTATCTGTGGTCTAATTTAATTAAAAGCTCGTCCCAGCTATCTGGGGAGTTAAAAATATTTTGTGCTTTCTCTTCAGTAATATAAACTATACCAAATTTATCAGGATGGGTTAGAAGGTTCACCTCATTTTCCATTAAATATACAAATTCGGGGTTGGCAACTATGCCAAGAACATTAAAATCATATTCCCTTCCATTATAGAGGATTGAAATTTTATCTCCTGTTTTAAGGCCTCTGGCTTCTGCAAATTGCTCTAAAAGAAGAGCATCTTTAGGGTCACTTAGGTCTTTTTGGCCAGAAACCAGATAATTGTCATTTAAAATATAATCTTTTTGAGGTAAAGAAAGGACTCTTACTCTGACTTTTTCATTTGGATCGAGACTTTTAAAGGATAAATCTCTGCTTATCCTCCCTTGTACTCTTTCTATTCCCTGAATATTTTCTAGCTCTCTGGCCTTATGCTCTGGAATTTTAGTGACCTTTATAAAAAGGTCAGAGAAATTTGTATTGTCATAAAAAGCTTCAAGGGAAAGACCCAGGTTGTCGCCAGCCATATTCATAGATAAAAAAACAGCAATGGCAATGATAAGGACCAGAGAAATCGAGAAAAACTGCCCCTTACTGTCTTTAATTAATCTTAAAAGACGCAAATCCAGCTTTTTCATTACCATTCCACCTTCTCTGGGGCCAGGGGATTTTCATTGATTATATCTTCAACAATCTCTCCGCTTCTCATCCTGATTATCCTGTCGGCCATTTGGCCAATAGCAAGGTTATGGGTAATAATTATGACTGTCTTTTTATAGCTAACATTTACTCTTTTTAAGAGTGAAAGAATTTTTACTCCTGTTTCAAAATCAAGTGATCCTGTAGGCTCATCACAAAGTAAAAAAAGAGGGTTTTTAGCAACTGCTCTTGCAATAGCAACCCTCTGTTGTTCTCCGCCGCTTAGTTGTGAAGGGAAATGATCCATTCTGTCTTCAAGGCCGGTTTCTTTTAAAATTTGATTTACATCCAGGCTGTTTTTGATTAAATCTGTAGCGAGTTCAACATTTTCTTTAGCAGTAAGATAAGACATAAGATTAAAAAATTGAAAAACGAAGCCCACATAATCCCTTCTGTAGGTGGTCAGCTCTTTATCAGTAAATTTTGTCACTTCCTCTTCTCCAAGGAATATTTTTCCCTGGGTAGGATAATCCATGCCTCCAATAATATTGAGCAGGGTGGACTTTCCGGAACCACTTGGGCCAAGGATAACAATAAACTGGCCCGGGTGGATTTCCAGACTGACATTTTCCAGAGCCTTAACTGTAACCTGGCCCATCTGATAGTATTTACTGACATTGGCAATTTTTAAAATCATTTTTTTATCCTTTTATTGATAATGACGGGCTTCTTCTTCGCCGCTTAGAACTCTCAAGGCACCTTCTGCCAGGGCTTCCATTTCTTTTTCACCAGGCATAAGAATAATATTGTCCGATATAAAGTTAATTCTTTCTCTGATAAGGGAGATAATTAATTCATCATGGGCAATCCCGCCTGTAAAGATTATGCCGTCAACCTGGCCCTTTAAAACAGCTGCTCCTGCTCCTATGTCTTTGGCTACCTGATAAGCCATAGCCTCATAAATAAGCTTGCTCTTTTCATCACCATTTTTTATATTTTCTACTACCTTACGGGCGTCATTTGTACCTAGATAAGCAACTAGACCACCTTTACCATTAACTTTTTTGCACAATTCCTCCTGGCTGTACTTTCCGGAGTAACAAAGTTTTATGAGATCATGAACTGGCAAACCGCCGGATCTCTCTGGTGAGAAGGGTCCATCACCATTAAGGGCATTGTTGACATCAATAACCCGGCCATTTTTATGGACTCCCACAGAAATCCCCCCACCCAGGTGAATTACTATAAGATTCATATCTTTATAATCTCTCTTGATGCTTTTGGAGTAATTAATAGCAACAGCTTTTTGATTTAAAGCATGAAAGATACTCTTTCTCTCTATTTCTGGTATTCCAGAAATGCGGGCTAAATCATCCAGCTCATCAACTACAATGGGGTTTACCATATAGGCTGGTATGGTGCATTCTTTTGAAATATCCAGTGCCAGCATGGCACCCAGATTGGCGGCGTGCTGACCATATTCTTTTGATTTTAAATCTTCGATCATCCTGTCATTAATAATATAGGTGCCGCCCTCAATCGGTTTTAAAAGGCCTCCTCTTCCAACAACAGCACTAAGGCCACATCTGATAATATTTTCTTCCTTTAAATAATCGTTAATTACCTTTTCTCTCAAGGGAAGCTGATCAAGAACGTCATTAAACTTGTTTATTTCCTCAGCTGGATGGAAAAGGTTTTTTTCCAGAACCTTGTTATCATTAAAGAAGAGAGCTACCTTGGTGGATGTAGAGCCTGGATTGATTGTTAAAATTTTATAATTGCTGATATCCCTCACCTGTTTCCATTAAATATTTTGCAAGAGCAATTGAGTTGTAAACACCGTTCTCATTATCAGACCGGGAGGTTAAAACTACTGGTTTTTTTCCGCCAACAATTACACCGGCATGTTTTACCCCTGAACAGAAGGCAAAAGCCTTATATAAAATATTCCCTATTTCTATGTTAGGTACCATTAGAATATCAGCATGGCCTGCAACCGGGTGGGTAATATTTTTTATCTGAGCAGCTTCCAGGAAAATAGCATTATCCAGGGCTAAGGGGCCGGCGACTACTGCATTTTCTATTAGTCCTTCTTCATTCATTTCCTGAAGTTTCCTTGCTTCAACTGTTTCTATCATTTTAGGGTTAACTTTTTCTATGGCAGCCAGAACAGCAACCTTAGGTTTCTCAACACCCATTTTTCTTGCAACTTCAATAGCATTTTCAATAATTTTCTTTTTATCTTCAAGATCTGGGCTTATGTTCATTGAAGCATCAGTAACAAAGAGCATTTTTTCATAACCATCTGGGTTAAAGATAGCAACATGACTTAAAAGCTTTCCTGTTCTCATGCCAAACTCAGATTTAAGATAGGCTTTTAGGATAACTGAAGTATCGATAAGCCCTTTCATAATAAAATCCGCCTGGCCTGTGGCAACCAACTCAACGGCCTTATCGCAGGCTTCCTGGCCATCTTTAAAGTCGATAATTTCCAGCTGGTCTAAAGAAAGGTTCAACTCCTGGGCCTTGGCCAGAATCCTCTCTTTATCACCAATTAAAATTGGTTCAACTAAGCCCTCATTTTTGGCATGCAGGGCTGCAAGGATAGATGAATCGTGGTAAGGACAGGCAATAGTTAATTTTTTTGGACCTGTACTTTTTGCAATCTCAATCATTTTTAAAAATTCTTTTTTCATATAACTACATCCTTTTTATTTTATAGTGACTCTATATATTCAAGTCCTTTTTCTTTAATCTCTTTATAAATACTGTGTCCATGGGTGTCCATGCTGACAACCAGAGGACCAAACTTTTTAGCTTTAAGCTTCCAAAGAGCTTCTGGCATAGCCAGTTCCAGCCATTCTACTCCCTCGATTTCTTCAAAACCTTCTGTTGTAGTTACACCACACCCAGGCGGGGCCTGCAAATAGACGTAACCAAATTTAGCAGCATTATTAATTGTTTCTTCCATCATACCACCTTTACCAACAATGGCTTTGACGCCAAGCTGGCCAACCATTTGAGCATATGGTTCCATGCGGGCACTTGTAGTTGGGCCAATAACCACTAATTCCCATTTGTCATCTTTCTTTTTTGCAACTGGTCCGGCATGAAAAATAACTGATCCTTTAAAATCTACTGGTAATTCCTGACCTCTGTCTATATAATCCTTTATTTTTAAATGGGCCATATCTCTGGCGGTATAAATAGTTCCTTTTAAATAGATCACATCTCCAGCCTTTAACTGGCGCATATCTTCTTCTTTTAAAGGAAGTTCATAAATTTTTTCTTCCATCTTCTTTACCCCTTTCTAAAATATTGTTTCAACTTTTCCGTCTGGATAAATCCTTATACCGCCTCTGCGGCCAACCCAACAATGGAA
>CAZUPR010000040.1:0-13259 GCA_964622305.1 uncultured Eubacteriales bacterium | reverse complement strand
CCTTTATTCCCATCTTAAACACTTTAACCGTAATAATTATAACCAGCCCAATTATTTTTCTAATAATGAGGAATAATTTTTCTACAGGTGTTTTAAGCTCTCTGGTGTCTGCTTTTTTGGTGACAGTTATTGCAGGACCTCTTACCGGTCTTTTCTTCTATATTCAATTTATGTTTCTGGCCTTAGCTTATGGGTATTTAATAAAAAAAGAGGCATCAGTTGCCAGGATTCTTTCCATAGGAACAATAATATCTACACTTGCCACCCTTGTAGTTATTTTGCTGGTTATGCTAACTTCACAAATTAGCATAGATGAACAAAAGGCAGTTTTTAATGAGTCTATGGACAGAATGATTACTCAGTATGAAGAAGCTGGCCTCTTTAGGGACCTGGAAGCTCAGGGAATGAGTAAAGATGAAATAAGGGATTTGTTGGCAACAATAACAAAATTTATTACCAACATTATTCCAACCCTTCTCATAATAGCCAGTGCCCTGACTGCAATTTTAAATTATATTTTCGCAAGATTTCTTTTGAAAAAATTCCACTACAAGTTACCGGTTTTCCCGCCCTTTCGAGAATGGCGGATTCCCTGGTATTATATATGGGGCTTTTTAGGGGCCTGGACTATTCTTCTTTTGGGGGACTATGTTGAAAACCAGTGGGTTATGGTTCTTGGACAAAATATTCTTATTGCCTATGGGGCAGCCTTTTTTGTAACAGGTCTTTCTATAATGGCCTATACTTTTAAAAACTTACAGATTTCACCCGTTGCCAGAGTGCTTTTTGTTCTTGCAATTTTTTTCCTCTTTCAGAATATTGTTATAATTACAGCCATGGTTGGTTTGTTGGATACACTTTTTGATATAAGACAAAGAATTAAGAAGAGAAAGGATGATATATAATGAAAGTAATTATGCTTGAAGATGTTAATAAGATTGGTAAAAAAGGGGAAATTAAAGAAGTAAAAGATGGTTATGCTCATAACTTCCTCTTTCCAAAGAATTTGGCTGTACCTGCTACCAAGCAGAACTTAGCCCATGTTGAAAAAGAGAAAGAAGCAAAAAAGGAAGAAGAAAGAAAGCGCAAAGAAGAAGCCCAGGAAATTGGCAAGCAACTTGAAGATAAAAATTTCACCTTTCAGGTTAAGGCAGGGGAGCAAGGGAGGCTCTTTGGATCCTTAACAACAAAAGAAATAGCTAGTGAGATAGAAAAACAGTATAATCTAAAGTTAGACAGAAGAAAATTGTCTATAGATGAGCCAATCAGAAGTTTGGGAACCTATAATGTTACGGCAAAATTACACCCGGAAGTTTCCTTTGATTTTAAAATTATAGTAAAACAAGAAGAATAGGATGGTAGCAATGGACCCGCTAATCTTAGAAAGAAGACAACCTTCGAATATAGAGGCAGAAGAAGCTGTTATAGCTGCCATGATTCTGGATAAAGATGTAGTCAATCAGCTTGTTCAGACCCTCAAGGCCGCAGATTTTTACAGAGATGAAAATGGAATCCTTTTTGAAACCCTGGCCAGTCTGAATGACCGGGGTGAAATTGTTGATCTTCTGACTATAAATGAAGAGTTAAAGAAAAAGAATCTTCTGGAAAAAGTTGGCGGCCTGGCTGAGATTGCCAGAATAGCAAACTCTACTGCTACTACTCAGGGTGCAGAAAGATATGCTGAAATTATTAAAGAAAAATCTACCCTGCGCCAACTGATTAGGATAAACAATCAACTTCTTAACAGAAGTTATGAAGAGGCAGAGGAAGTGGAAAGTATTTTGGATGACGCCGAAAGGCAGATTCTGGAAATTTCCAAAGACAGAGAATCTTCAGGCCTGGTTCAGATTAAAGGTGTTATTGATGATGTGGTCACCAAGCTGGAAGAGCTTTACGATAAAAAAACGGATATCACTGGGATCGCTTCTGGTTTTACAGATTTAGATAAGATGACATCCGGTTTTCAAAAATCAGATTTAATAATTGTTGCTGCCCGTCCGGGGATGGGCAAAACATCTTTCTGTCTTAATATAGCTCAAAATGTGGCCTCAAAACATGACCTATCTGTAGCGGTTTTTAGTCTGGAAATGTCCAGGGAACAGCTGGTCCAGCGGATTATTTCATCTGCTGCAGGAATTGATCAGACTTCTTTGAGAACGGGCAGATTAAAGGCAGAGGAATGGGCTAGACTTGTAGATGCTATTGGCCCCCTGGCTGAGGCAAAGATTTTCATAGATGATACCCCAGCTATCTCCGTCAGGGAGATAAGAGCCAAAGCCCGCCGCCTAAAGGCAGAGAAAGGTTTGGATATTTTATTTGTAGACTATATCCAGCTCATGTCAGGTGGGGTCAAGTCGGAATCAAGACAACAAGAAATTTCCTACATATCAAGATCCCTTAAAGCTTTGGCCAGGGAACTTAATATTCCTATTATTGCTCTTTCCCAATTATCCAGAGCGGCCGAGCAGAGCCAGGACAAACGTCCCGGCCTCAGCCACCTTCGTGAGTCAGGCGCTCTGGAGCAGGATGCTGATATAGTAATGTTTATCTATCGGGAGGAGTATTATGATCCAGAAAGTGAAAAAAAGGCTATAGCAGAAATTATTATTGCTAAACACAGAAACGGACCTGTTGGTAATGTTGATCTGGCCTTCTTTGGTGAATATACAAGATTTGGAAATCTTTCCAGGAGTCTGGAAAGCAAGTAAAAAGGGGATGAAGTATGTCATATATTGACGAAATTATTGAAAAAGTAATCAGCGATAACCCTGGGGAAAAAGAGTTCCACCAGGCTGTGGAGGAAGTTCTTAACTCACTTAGGCTTGTAGTAGACAGGCATGAGGACAAATTTAGAAGAGAGGCAATGCTGGAAAGATTGGTAGAGCCAGAGAGGGCCATTGTCTTTAGGGTTCCCTGGGTAGACGATCAGGGCCAGGTTCAGGTTAATAAGGGCTACAGGGTCCAATTTAACTCTGCAATAGGGCCTTATAAGGGAGGAATCCGTTTCCACCCATCAGTAAACTTAAGTATAATAAAATTTTTAGGTTTTGAACAAAGCTTGAAAAACTCCCTGACAGGTCTGCCTATCGGAGGTGGCAAGGGTGGCAGCAACTTCGACCCTAAAGGAAAGTCCGACAGAGAAATTATGGCTTTTTGTCAGAGCTTTATGACCGAGCTTTATAAATATATTGGCGCCGATACAGATGTCCCCGCTGGAGACATTGGAGTTGGAGCCAGGGAAGTTGGTTATATGTATGGCCAATATAAGAGAATTCGCAACCTTAACGAAGGTGTCTTTACAGGTAAAGGTTTAACTTATGGTGGTTCTCTGGCCAGGGAAGAGGCAACAGGATTTGGTCTTATTTATCTTTTAAATGAAATGTTCAAGGAAAATGGCCAGGAGTTAATGGGCAAGACTGTGGTAATTTCAGGCTCTGGCAACGTTGCTATTTATGCTGCTCAAAAGGTTAAAGAGTATGGAGCCAAAGTTCTTGCTATGAGCGACTCTGACGGTTATATATATGATTCAGAGGGTATTAATCTTGACAGTGTTAAAGCTTGTAAAGAAGTAAGGAGAGGCAGAATCCAAGAATATATTGATGACAATCCAGGCGCCAGCTATCATCCTGGCAAAAGAATCTGGGAAGTAAAGTGTGATATCGCCCTGCCATGCGCCACTCAGAATGAGCTTAATGCAGAAGATGCCCAGGCTCTTATAAATAACGGTTGCTTTGCAGTTGCCGAGGGCGCAAATATGCCTTCAACTAAAGAAGCGATAGATCTCTTCCTGAAAAATAAGGTTCTTTTTGCCCCAGCCAAGGCAGCTAATGCTGGTGGTGTTGCTACATCGGCTCTGGAAATGGCTCAAAACAGCATGAGACTCTACTGGACCTTTGAAGAAGTAGATGAAAAGTTAAAAGGAATAATGGTTAATATCTTTAGAAAGATATCTGATTCTGCCAGGGATTATGGCTGTGAAGGTAATTATCTTGCAGGGGCCAATATTGCAGGTTTTGAAAAAATAGTGACCACTATGGAGGCACAAGGAATAGTCTAAGGAGGCAAAAATGAGTAAATATCAGGCTGATGTTTTAATTATAGGGGCTGGACCGGCAGGTATTTTTACGGCCCTGGAATTGGAAAAAATCAATCCGGGTTTAAAAATAATTATTGTAGACAAGGGACTGGAAATTGATAAAAGAAAGTGCCCGGAAATTAGCAAAGGCTATTGTGTAAAGTGTCCGGTCTGTAGTATCACTTCAGGCTGGAGTGGTGCCGGAGCTTTTTCAGATGGTAAGTTAAGTTTGTCAACAGACGTTGGTGGCCGTATAACTGAATATCTGGGTCAGGAAAAGAGCCAGGCCCTTATTGACTATGCTGATAAGGTTTATCTGGAATTTGGTGCAAGTTCTACGGTTTATGGCTTGAATAATGCCAGGACAGATGATATCGCCTATGAGGCCTCTAAACACGATTTACAACTGATTGCCTGTCCGGTAAGACATTTGGGTACAGAAAAGGCTTTTTTGGTTTTAAAGGCTATGCATGACTATTTGGTGGCAAAGGATAATATTGAGTTTTGGTCTTTGACCAAGGCAGAAGATATCCTGGTAGAAAATGGTCAGGCTGTGGGTGCTCTTCTAAAAAGAGGCCAGGAAGCAAGAACTGTCCTTGCAAAAAAAGTGGTTGTTGCCCCAGGCAGGGGTGGAGCAGAATGGCTTAACCAGCAAACCGCCAAACTTAATATACAGACAGAAAATAATGAGGTTGATGTTGGTGTCCGTGTGGAAGTTCCTAATTCAATCATGGACCATCTTACCAAGGATTTGTATGAAGCCAAGCTGGTTTATTACTCCGATACCTACGATAATAAGGTCAGAACTTTTTGCATGAATCCCGGTGGGGTTGTTTCCGGCGAAGGTTACGAGGGAATATCTGTTGTTAATGGCCATAGTTATTCAGATCCGGCATTAAGGACACAAAATACCAACTTTGCCCTTTTAGTGTCTACAAAGTTTACTAAACCTTTTAATGAGCCTATAGAATATGGTAAGTATGTTGCCCGCCTGGCTAATATGCTTACTGGTGGTGGCATTATGGTTCAGCGCCTGGGAGATTTGCTTAAAGGCCGGAGGACAGATTATGACCGCCTGGCTAAATCATCAACCATACCAACCCTTAAAAGTGCAGTACCTGGAGATTTAAGTTACGTTCTGCCAGCCAGATATCTGACATCAATAGTTGAATCTTTAAAGGCCCTGGATAAGATTGCCCCTGGACTCTATTCCAGGAACACCCTTCTTTATGGGGTTGAGGTTAAATTTTATTCCTCTAAAGTGACCTTAGATAATACTTTTGAGACAGAAATAAAGAATCTTTATACCATTGGTGACGGGGCTGGGGTTACCAGGGGCTTGATGCAGGCTTCTGTTAATGGCATTGAAGTGGCCAGGGATATTGCAGGTAAAATAAATGGCTGAGAAAGAAAAATTTTTGCCAGTTATTCTGGGTTCAGATGATAACGCCTATGGAATGGCCAGGTCCTTCCATGAAGAATATGGCATAAAAAGTATTGTTTTGACCAAGGGTTATTTGTTGCCTACGGCACACAGCAAAATTCTGGAGAAAATCATTATTGATGATTTTGACCATCCGGATAAATTTCCCTTGCATATGAAGGACCTGGCTCAAAAACTTAAAAAGAGAGCTGAAAAACTTCTTTTAGTTGCCAGCAATGAAAACTATGCTGAGCTCTGTATTCGCAATAAAGCAAGCCTTGAAGAAGATTATGTGGTTCCCTTCATTGATCTTGAGCTAATGGAGAGAGTGGTTTACAAGGAAAACTTTTACCAGCTCTGCCAGGAATATGGTTTGGATTATCCAGAAACTTTAATTTTTAAGAAGGGCATGGATCCAGAGATGGACCTGCCTTTTGATTTCCCGGTTATTGTTAAGGCATCAGATAGCATGACCTACTTTCTGGCTCAGTTTGAGGGTAAGAAAAAGGCCTATTATATTGATAACAAAGAAGAATTCAGCAAAACGATTAAAAATATTTATGAATCCAGCTACGATGATAATCTGATTGTCCAGGATTATATTCCCGGGGATGATACAGTTATGAGAGTCCTTAACGCCTATGTGGATAGAAATCACAAGGTCAGGCTCATGTGCCTGGGACGGATTGTTCTTGAGGATCATACGCCAGTTCTAATTGGCAACTATGTTGGTATTGTTTCTGAATACAATAAGGACCTTTATGAGCAGTACGAGAAGTTTCTGGAGGCAGTTAAATTTATTGGTTATGCCAATATAGACTTGAAATATGACCGCCGGGATGGAAAGATGAAAATCTTTGAACTTAACATCCGCCAGGGCAGGTCCAGCTTTTTTGTTACAGCTTCCGGATATAACCTGGCCAAATATCTGGTAAATGACAGGGTTTATGAGAAGGACCTTCCTGCTGATTATGGTGACAAGCCTTATCTTTGGCACAGTATCCCCCAGGATTTACTCTTACGCTATACCATGGATGAGGAACTCAAGAGGCAGGTTGAAGGCCTTATTAAGGCTAAGAAGACATCAACAACGCTTTATTATAAAAAAGACAGAAATTTATTGAGGTATTTAAAATTAAGGAATTATTACAAGGATTATTATAGAAGGTATGAAAAGTACTTTGTCAAAAGAGATTGACCTTCAGATTAAGGAGATAGACTTTGCCTGTTTTAGATAGAAAGAATGCAGCAGATGTAAAAAGGTACCAGGAATTTATCAGGTCATCAGACCACAGAAGTTTGACTCAGGATCTTAATTGGTCTGAGGTTAAATGGGACTGGGATAATGCCCAGGTTTATGTGGAAGAGGACGGACAAATAAAAGCAGCTATGTCACTTTTAATAAAGAAAGTGCCTTTTTTGGGCAGCCTTCTTTACGCTCCAAGAGGGCCGGTTTGTGATATAGAAGATATAGATTTAGTTAAAAAACTTATAGAAGAGGCTATGCCTTTGGTAAAAAAGTATAAGGCCTTTGCTTTAAAGATGGATCCAGAAATTGCCTATTCTGACCAGCTTGATAGGAAATATGGTGAGGCTGGTTTTATAGTCAGGAATAAGGGGGTCATTAAAGATGCCCTTATCCAGCCACGTTATAATATGGTTTTAAAGTTTGATGACCATGATCAGGAAACGATTATGAGCAAGTTTTCTGGCAAAACCAGAAACAGAATCAGAGGGGCAGCAAAAAAAGGAGTCTATACTGATTACGACAGAAGTGATGAGTATTTGAAGAAGTTCTATGAAATTTATCTTGAAATGACCAGGAGAAATAAGCTCACAGCCAGATCCTATGATTATTTTGTAAAGATGCGGGACTCCTTTGATGGTTTGAGGATTTATCTGGCTCATCATGAGGAAGATACCCTTTCTGCAGGTCTTACCATAAACTATTACGGTAAACTTTATTATCTCTATGCAGGCAGCACGGATGTCAAGAGAAATATGGGGCCAAATCAACTGATGAATTATGACATGATTAGCTGGGGTATTGAAGAAGGCGGAGTCCAGTACGATATGGGTGGAGTTCTTGCTCTGGATAAGACAGATGGCCTTTATGAGTTTAAGGCAGGTTTTTGCGATAAAGACGGGGCAACGGAATATATTGGCGAACTTGATAAGGTTTTTAAGCCACTTTTCTATTCAGCTTTTACAAATTTTTTACCCAAGGCACAGAGATTGAGAATTATATTGACAAGAAAATGACTTGTCTGTATAATTTAAAATCGTTAATGCAATAGGGCCATTAGCTCAGCTGGCAGAGCACCTGACTCTTAATCAGGGCGTCCCGCGTTCGAGCCGCGGATGGCCCACCAATATAAGGCGCGTTGGAGAAGCGGCTTAACTCACCAGCCTTTCACGCTGGCATTCACGGGTTCGAATCCCGTACGCGTCACCACTTTTGCCTCGATAGCTCAGTCGGTAGAGCAGAGGACTGAAAATCCTCGTGTCGGTGGTTCGATTCCGCCTCGAGGCACCAAGAGATGAAGTTAATCTTCTTCTCTTTTTTTTATGCCTGTGATTGTTTTTTGTAATAAATTTTGCTATACTTTCATCAATAATTGAGGGGGAATGGATATGAGTAAACATATTAGAACAATTGCCAAAAAAGACTTAAAGTGCACAATCCATAAAGGTGGCTGTGGTGAATGTCCTACATCTTGCCAGTCTGCCTGCAAAACATCCTGTACAGTAAGCAACCAGACTTGCAAAAACTAAGAGAAAATTCTCAGACAGATCCTTATTGTAATAATAGGGGTCTGATTTTTTTATAAAGGAAGGTTCTTTAATGAAAGAATTTGATTTTAAGAAGATACACTTTTATAAGTATAAGGACAAGAATATCCTTATAGATATTAATACAGATTCAATCCATCAGATTGATGATTTAACTTTTAAGCTTCTTTCTGATCTTAAAGAGGAGAAAGAAATTGACCTGTCTAACCAGGAGATTAAAGAGGTTCTTGCGGAAATCAGAGAGCTTAAAGAAGAGGGGATTCTTTTTTCTGAAGCCGGGGAGCTGGAGGA
Source organism: uncultured Eubacteriales bacterium (assembly GCA_964622305.1). Lineage (GTDB taxonomy): Bacteria > Bacillota > Peptococcia > Peptococcales > SKKY01 > SKKY01. Next base: position 4,677 of record CAZUPR010000040.1, on the reverse strand, counting down.
CTATGAGCCGCCAGAAGAACCTATTATTAAGGCAATGTGCCTTCATATAGCACATGATTGTAACCTCCGTTGTCCCTATTGTTTTGCAGACCAGGGGCCTTACGGCGGGGACAGGGCTCTGATGTCTTTTGAGACAGGCAAGGCAGCACTGGAACTCCTTTTTGAGGAGTCAAAAGGCAGGAAAAATTTAAATATAGACTTTTTTGGTGGCGAACCACTTATGAATTTTCAGGTTGTTAAAGACCTGGTTCTTTATATTGAAAAAAGGACTTCAGAACTTGGCAAAGTTGCCGAGCTCACCCTTACTACCAATGCTCTTTTGCTGGACAAGGAAAAGGGAGATTTTCTTAAAGAACATAAGATAAGTGTGGTTCTAAGCCTGGATGGGCGCCCTCAGGTTCAGGATAAGATGAGATACACGGCTAACCATAAAGGTTCCTATCATATAGTTGCCGAAAATATTAAAAATTTTATTGCTGATGGCTACAAAAATTATATTGTCAGGGGCACCTTCACCAGGGAAAACACAGATTTTCTTGAGGATCTTAAGCATCTTTCTTCCCTGGGCCTTAAAAATCTCTCCCTGGAACCAGTAACTGGCCCCGAAGGCAGCTTCTACACAATCAGGGAGGAAGATTTGCCTGCTATCTTGGAGGAATATGAGAAACTTACAGATTATGTAGAAGAAAATGCAGATTTTAACTTCTTTCATTTTAACGTGGATATCTATAAGGGTCCCTGTCTGCCTAAGAGGATTTCAGCCTGTGGAGCAGGCCATGAGTACCTGGCAGTAAGCCCCCAGGGTGATCTCTACCCTTGCCATCAGTTTGTAGGCATAAAAGATTTCTATCTGGGCAATGTCAGTGATGGAATTGTAAACAGAGAAATTGGTAAAAAACTGCAGAAAGCCAATGTCTTTAATAAAGAAGAGTGCATAGAATGCTGGGCCAGATTCTACTGTAGTGGCGGTTGCCATGCCAGCAACTGGCATGAAAGAGGCGATTTTCATAAAGTTTATCAGAAGGGCTGTGCTATGCAAAAAAAACGGCTTGAATCTGCCATTTATCTTATGATATAATTGTTCCGCGGTAAGTTACGCAAAGGAGGTGTCCTGGACATAGAAGATATAGTCAAGCAACTCACAGCGAAACTAAGAGCAAAAAACATATCCAGATTACATATTGTTATGGTGGCTTCATTGCTGCTTACAATTACTTTGTTTTTCACTTTTGCTAGTTCAGAACAAATATTAAGTGTAGACCAGGAAACTATAGGGAAAATCGACAGTCAGAAAACTTTTAAGAAAGCTTTAGAAATAATTAAGGCAGAAAAAGAAGAAGAAGTCGGTTATAGTATAAATGATTTAACAAGCAGGATTGAATTGAGTCCTAAGGGAGAATTTAAGGGCAAAAAGATAAAAGATCCTCAAGTTCTTGCAGATTTAATCAGACCCTATGTTGTTTGTCAGACAAGTGTTTACAGTTTAAAGGTTAACGGCCAGGAAAAAGTCTTTTTAAAGACCGAAGAAGAGGCCTTAAGCTTACTTGAAAATTTAAAAACAGGCTTTCTCAAAGAAGGAGAGGAAATCTTATCCTTTGAGTTTAAAGAAGAGATAGAAATTCAGGCTGGTTCTGCTTCATCAGAAGCTATTATGGGTCCTGAAGAGGCTTTAAATTACCTGCTTACAGGGACTGACAAGATAGATACCTATAAGGTAGCAAAAGGCGATACCCTGTCTCAAATTGCTCAGAAACATAATATGGGTCTAAGCAAATTAAGAGAGGCTAATCCGGAAATAAAGGGAGATATGCTTTCAATTGGCCAGGAATTAAAGTTAGTGACTCTTGAGCCAATAGTACACGTTATGGTTGCTAAAGAAGTGACCGAGGAAGAAACAATTCCCTATCCTACAAATTACGTAAATTCTGCTGATCTTTGGGCAGGTCAAACCAAGGTTAACAAGGCTGGAACAAATGGCCTTAAAGAAGTAACTTATAAGGTAATCTTAGAAAATGGTAAAGAAGTTTCTAAAGAAGAAGTAAACACTGTAGTCCTGCAGGAAGCCAGTGTACAAGAAGTTCTTAGAGGAACACAGCAAATGACCGCTTCCCGTGGTGGTGGCGATGGTCAGTTGGCCTGGCCCCTGAGAGGTTCAATAACATCAAGATACGGCCCACGTGGCAGCGGTTTCCATACTGGTATAGATATATCAGGAAGTAGGGGAACACCAGTTTATTCAGCTGGTAATGGAAGAGTTATTTTTGCAGCCTATTCAGGCAACTATGGTAACCTGATAATAATTGATCATGGTAATGGTCTGACTACAAAGTATGCTCACCTTACAGCTTTTAAGGTTTCCTTGGCTCAGGAAGTCAGCCGGGGTGATGTGGTTGGTACTGTAGGAGTAACTGGCAGAACAACAGGAAACCACCTGCACTTTGAGACAAATGTTAATTCAAAGCACGTGGATCCAATGCGATATCTAGGTAACTAATTATAAACCACAGGTAAAAAGCCTGTGGTTTTTTTAAAGAAAAAAATTATGGATGGTGGCTATGAAAAAGAAAAGTACTTTTTTATTGATTTTCTCACTTCTCTTTATATTTATACTGGGTGCCTGTGGGAAAACAGAGGATTTAAAGAAACCAGAAGAGCTAAAATTACCTGAAGCAGAAAATATAATATATACAGATTTACTTGTTTTTGGCAGTGAACCTGAGGGAATAGCTGCAGCAGTGTCTGCTGGCAGAAGTGATTTAAAGGTCCTCCTGGTTGACCCAAGAGAAGAATTAGGCGGACTCTTTACCCTGGGAGCCTTGAACTTTTTAGATATGAACCATGGGAAAGACAAGACTCTTTTAACCAGGGGTATTTTTGAAGAATTTTATAAAAGGGTTGGAGGTACTGCCTTCGACTTAGAAAAGGCCAAAGAGGTTTTTGCTGACCTTTTGGGACAAGAAGAAAGTATAGAAACAGCTCTGGGCTACAGCCTGGAAGAAACAATTCTTGAAGACCAGGTTCTTAAGGCCATTAGAATAAAAAATAAAAAAACTGCTGAAGAAGCCCTGGTATATGCAAAAATGTTCATCGATAGCTCAGCAGATGCTGACCTTGCTGCCATGGCTGGCGTACCTTATACACTTGCTGGAGAGGATATAGGCGAAAAAGACAGGCAGATGGGAGTAACTTTGGTTTTTACTCTGGCTGATGTTGACTGGAAAGCAGTAACAAGCTATTTGAAGAGTGGCAAAGAGGCTAATACAGGTGTGACCAGTAAGGCTGCCTGGGGTTATACAGAGCTAGGATATTCATATGAGCCAGTTGATGAGTTAATGCGCCTCAGAGGATTTAATGCAGCCAGACAAGATAATGGAGAGGTTTTGATCAACGCTCTTGTTATTTTTGGTGTGGATGTTCTTGATCCAGAAAGTAAAAAAGAAGGCATTGAAAGAGGGAAAAAAGAACTTGAATATATTCTTCCTTATGTCAGGGAAAACTTTCCCGGCTTTGAAAATGCCAGACTTATCAGAACGGCAGAGGAACTTTATGTAAGAGAATCAAGACATATTAAAGCTGAGTATATGATCACTATAGATGATGTTCTTGAATATAATGATCAGTGGGACAAAATTGCACTGGCAAGTTACCCGGTTGATGTTCAGCCAACAGCGACTCAACGCTGGGGGACTATTATTGGGAACCCAGATAGATATGCTATTCCTTTCAGAAGCCTGATCCCGCTTGAAATTGATAATCTGATGGTAGCAGGCAAGGCCGCGGGCTATACTTCCCTGGCAGCCGGCAGCGCCAGAGTTGTTCCTATCGGCATGGCTTCAGCAGAAGGAGCAGGGCTTGCTGCAAAATTTGCTATAGATAATGAACTTACACCCAGAGAACTTTCTCAAAATGAGTCTTTAATAAAAAGCTTACAAGAGCAATTAAAGGCCAGGGGAGCCTATCTGGAAGATATAAATGTGGCCAAACCATCAGTTATGAGCCATTGGGCTTATCCGGGAGTGAAGGTGGTAAGGGCCCTGGGTCTTTTGGATGGCGGCTATGACAACGATTATCGTTTAGAAGAAAAAATGAGCAAGTGGAGATATCAGAATCTCATTAATAAGGTAATTGCAAAAGCTTCTTTTGATTATCCGACAATTGAGGTTAATGATCCACCAAAAAACACAGAGTTTATTTTGGAAACGGCTAAGGTTATTGATCAGAAAATAAAAAGCTACGAAGAGGCTTTTGAGCTTTTAAAAGAAAAGGAAATTATGACCCCTCTTCTGGAACCTTACTTTACCGACCAGGAGGGTCAGGCCCAGGCAGCTGAAGTAACCTGGCTTGTAGCCAATCTTTACACTTATTTGAAAGGAAGTGTTACTAATGATTTATGATGTAATAATTATTGGGGCTGGCCCTGCTGGAATGACATCTGCCATTTATAGTAAAAGAAGCGGCCAGAATGTTTTGATTTTTGACCATGGGACTCCGGGAGGCCAGGCTGCCACAACTCATGCTATAGAAAACTATCCTGGTTTCACAGAGCCTGTTTCTGGTCCAGACCTAATGGCACGTTTTTTCCAGCAAATGATGAATTTTGGCGTAGAAATGAAAGGGCAGAGGATTGTGAAACTTGATCTGTCTGAGGAAATAAAAAAAGTTTACACAGAAGACCAG
>CAZUPR010000039.1:0-13711 GCA_964622305.1 uncultured Eubacteriales bacterium | reverse complement strand
TGATTTTCATTGTTTGTCTCCTTGTTTTGATGCTAATTTTCTTTCATTATAAACTATTTTTATAAGAAAAGAAAAAACGGGTGCCACTTTTGTGACACCCGCCAGTTTTTACTATTATTCTAAAATCAGACAGAATGTTGCGTCCCCTTTGTCTGATTACATCATGCCCATTCCGCCCATGCCGCCTGGCATTCCGCCGCCCATGTCGTCTTTTACATCTGGATCGTCTGCTACCAGACTTTCAGTTGTAAGAATCATGGATGCTATTGAGGCTGCGTTTTGCAGGGCTGATCTTGTAACCTTTGCTGGGTCTACGATACCAGCTGAGATCATGTCTTCATATTGACCTGTTGAAGCATTGAAGCCAATACCTTTGTCTGCTGCCTTAACTCTTTCAAGTACCACAGAACCTTCTACGCCTGCGTTATAAGCGATTTGACGTACTGGTTCTTCCATGGCTTTAACTACCAGGTTTACACCAGTTTGTGCATCTGCTTCATCCATTTTTACTGCCGCTACTACTGGAACGATATCAGCAAGGCAAGTTCCGCCACCTGTTACGATACCTTCTTGAACTGCTGCTCTTGTTGCTGAAAGGGCATCTTCAATTCTTGTTTTCTTTTCTTTCAGCTCAGTTTCTGTAGCTGCACCAACTTGGATAACTGCAACTCCGCCTGCTAATTTAGCAAGTCTTTCTTGAAGTTTTTCCTTGTCAAACTCTGAAGTTGTATCTTCAATTTGCATTTTAATTTGCTTGATTCTTGCTTCAAGCTCAGCCTTGTCGCCTCTGCCTTCAACAATTGTTGTTTCATCTTTAGTAACGATAACTTGGCGGGCTGTTCCCAGCATTTCCATAGTTACGCTGTCTAGTCTCAAGCCAAGATCTTCAGTGATATAGTGGCCACCTGTTAAAGTTGCGATATCTTGCAGCATTGCCTTTCTTCTGTCGCCAAAGCCTGGGGCCTTAACTGCAACAACGTTGAATGTTCCTCTTAGCTTGTTAACAATCATTGTAGCCAGAGCTTCGCCTTCAACATCTTCTGCAATAAGAAGAAGTGCTTTACCAGTTTTTACCACGCCTTCAAGTACGGGCAGGATTTCTTGCACAACTGTAAGTTTTTTATCAGTAATTAAGATGTAAGGATCATCAAGAACTGCTTCCATCTTTTCTGTGTTGGTAACCATGTAAGGGGAGATGTATCCTCTGTCGAAAAGCATACCTTCAACAACTTCCAGGGAAGTGCCAAATGTTTGTGATTCCTCTACAGTAATTACTCCGTCATTGCCAACCTTTTCCATTGCATCGGCGATAAGTCCGCCAATTTCATTGTCGTCAGCTGAAATAGAAGCAACTTGTGCTATTGATGCTTTGCTTTCGATTGTTTTGGAGATTTTTGCAATCTCTTCCACTGCAACATCAACGGCCTTTTGAATACCCTTTTTAAGGACCATTGGGTTTGCACCAGCGGCAACGTTTTTAAGTCCTTCTCTAATCATAGCCTGAGCAAGAACGATTGCTGTTGTAGTTCCGTCGCCCGCTACATCGTTTGTTTTTGTGGCAACTTCCTTAAGAAGCTGAGCGCCCATATTTTCAAATGGATCTTGTAATTCAATTTCTCTTGCTATTGAAACACCATCATTGGTGATGGTTGGTGATCCAAATTTTCTTTCCAATACTACGTTTCTGCCTTTTGGTCCAAGTGTTACCTTAACCGCATCAGCTACTGCATTAACGCCATGCTCAAGGGTTTTTCTGCCCTCTTCGCCAAAAATAATTTTTTTTGCCATTATAATTTCCCTCCAATTTTATTAGTTCAAGATGGCAAGAAGATCTCTCTCTGCCAGGATAAGTACTTTTTCTCCATTAATTGTGTGTTCCATGCCGGAGTATTTTGAGAAAAGAACAATGTCTCCAACCTTAACTTCACTTGGCATTCTGGTTCCGTTTTCTAAAACTCTGCCTGAACCAACTGCAAGAACCTCACCTTTTTGTGGTTTTTCTTTTGCTGAATCTGGTAGTACAATACCACTTGCTGTGGTTTCTTCTGATGGAATTAATTTTAAAGCAATTCTGTCCGCCAATGGCTTAATCATCTTTCTAACCCTCCTGTTATTCTTATTAAAATTTTATAATTAGCTCTTTAGCTTATATTTTTGTTAGCACTCATCTCTCCTGAGTGCTAACTACAAGTATTATAATAATCAATAGATGAATTTTTTTCAAGTGCTTTTGCAAGAATTAATACTTTTTTTACAAAATAAGGAAAGAAGATATATAATTAAAGGAAAGATTTATAGGGAAGGAATATTATGAAAAAAACTATTCGCCAGAAGATCCTGGGAAAAAGGAATCAACTGACAAAAGAGCAGATAAAAGAAAAAAGCCAAATTATTTGCAATAAGTTTCTGTCCAGGAAAGAATACCTGGAAGCCCAGAGGATTTTTATTTTTCTCTCCTTTGGCAGCGAAGTCCAAACAGACCAAATCGTCCAGGCTGCCCTGGACGGAGGAAAAGAGGTTTATGTGCCCTGGATAGATAAAGATGCCGATCAAATGGAAGCCATCCAGATTAAAAATCTGGACGATTTGGCCCCTGGCCCCCTGGGCATCCGCCAGCCCAGCACCCAGGGACGCAACATTCTGTCTGACATCTGGGGACGCAACTTTTTATCTGACAGACAGCCTGTGGATAGTGTGGATAATGTTGATAACTATCCCGCCCAGCTTCTGATCTGCGTCCCTGGATTGGCCTTTGACCGCCAGGGCTTTAGAGTTGGCTACGGCAAAGGTTATTATGACCGCTTCTTTGCCCGCCTGGAAAAGGCCGGGGTCCTCAACCCAATAAAAATGGCCCTGGGCTTTCAGCTGCAAATAATTGACAGAGTGCCCGCCCAGGACCATGACGTTGCTGTAGATTTCATTTTTACCGAAAATGAAATCATAGAAATATAAAAAGCCTCAGTAGCCTTTACAAAGAAGGCACTGAAGCTTTTTTTCTTTTCATATAACAGGGCCGGCAGACCGGCAGGTAGGATTCACTGCCCCCCATCACAATCTGGGCACCGTCAAACTCAGCCACCCCATCAATAACCCGCAGGTTCATGGTGGCCTTCCTGTCGCAATATGTACAAACTGTCTTTAGCTCCTGCAACTTATCGGCATAAATCAAAAGGGTCCTGCTGCCTTCAAAGAGCTGGTTGCTAAAATCGTTCTTCAAGCCATAGCAGATAACCGGCAAATTCAGCAGATCCACCAGTTCTACTAAAAACAAAACTGCCGCTTCCGGCAAAAACTGGGCTTCGTCAACCAAAACACAGTCATAATTCCCGTCCTTTATAAACTCCATGGCATCTGGCCGCTTGTAAAAGCGCTCCAAAAGCCAAGCCTCTCTCTCCAAACCCATCCTGGTCTTGATAATGCCACACTCATCTTCTGGATCAAGTTCCTTGTAGCGGGTATCCTTCTCAGAAGTGAAAACCAAAACCTTCTTACCCTGGCTCTCATAATTATGGGCCGTCTTAAGTAAATCCAGAGATTTGCCGCTGTTCATGCTGGAATAAATGAAAAATAATTTTGCCACTATTTCCACTCTCCCTCATGCCAATAGGAAAAATCTGCAAAGCCCAAGTGTCTGATTCCCTCCAGGGCTAGCTTGTAGTGCCCAGCCAAATCCTCCACCTTATGAGCATCGGAAGCAAAAACTATGTGCTTTCCGCCCAGATTTTTATACCAGGAAAGAATCTCCCAGGCTGGCAGTGGCTCTCGCAATCTCTGCCTCATGCCGGACGAATTAATCTCCACGGCAATATTCTGTCTGATGGCCGACTGCAAAATCGCCAACAAAATTTCCTTAAAAGGATAAGGATTGTAAACTCCCGATCCTGCCGGCAGATACCTTTTTATGACATCAATATGGGCTAAAATATTAAAATTGCCCCTCTCCACAGTCTGCCAAAGCTCAGAAAAATATTCCCGGCAAATATCATTGGCCGTCACATGCTCCTCATAGGTTCTGTGAATAACCTGACCCTTAACAAAATGCACAGAGCCAATAAAAAAGTCAAAATCCTTACCCACTTTAAAATCTTCCTGAAGATGATGATACTCATGTGGCTCGCCCAATTCCAGACCGGCTCTGATTTTTAGCCTGTCGCCAAAAAGTGTCCGGCAGTCTTTAATTTCTGCCATATATTTCTCATAATTAAAATAACCCTTGCTCTCATCACTGGGATTAAGGTCAAAGTGTTCCATAAAAGCTACTTCAATCAGGCCAAGCTCGATAGCGCGCTGGCAGTAGTCTTGCATCTTTGCCTTGCTGTCAAAAGAGTTATCAGTGTGAATGTGATAGTCCCTGGCTTTGAGTCCAGCTAAAGGGGCCTGTATATTTTCTATTTTCATTCCCCACTCATCTCCTTTGCATCCTCTGAGTTCTTTGCATCCTTCTTTATATAATCAGCAAAATTAAAATTGGCGATTCCATTCAAATCCAAGCTGGCATAGTCACCTTTGACTGCCTTCCAGTGAGCTGCTCCGCCAATCATGGCAGCATTGTCTGTGCAAAATTCCATGGCCGGAAAAAACACTTCCATCCCACGCTCTTCCGCTTCCTGACGCAAAAGTTCCCGAAGCCTCGAGTTTGCCGATACTCCTCCGGCGGTGATGATGGTCTTAATCCCTTGAGCCTCAGCTGCGGCAATGGTTTTTTCTACCAAAATACCAATAGCTGCTTCCTGGAAAGATGCCGCCACATGGGCCAAAGGAATTTCCCTCTCCTGCATTCTCTCCCGGTTAATCCAGTTTAGGACAGCCGACTTAAGACCACTATAGGAAAAATCATAAGAGCCTTTTTCCAGACTGGCCCTGGGAAAATCAATAAAATTACTATCTCCCTCTTTAGCCAGTTTATCAATCAAAGGTCCGCCCGGATAACCCAGCCCCAGAGTTCTGGCAACCTTGTCAAAAGCCTCGCCCACAGCATCATCCCTGGTTGATCCTAAAAATTCGTATTCGCCATGACCTACCATCTTAACCAACATGGTGTGGCCGCCGGAAACAATAAGACAGATCAGGGGAAATTCAGGTTTCTTTTTGTCCCCCAAAAAATTGGCGTAAATGTGTCCTTCGATATGATTGACGGCAATCAAAGGCTTATCCAGAGCATAAGCCAGAGCCTTGGCAGTTGAAACACCAACCAGGAGTGCACCAACCAAACCCGGAGAATTAGCTACAGCAATGTGAGTAAGGTCCGAAAATTCCAAACCTGCCTCTTCCATGGTTTCTTTGATTAAATAGTTGATAGTTTCCAAATGCTTGCGGGAGGCGATTTCTGGCACCACACCCCCGTATTTTTGGTGGAGAGGAATTTGCGTGGCAACCAAATTTGCCCTGATTATGCTGCCATTTTCAATTATTGCCGCCGCTGTTTCATCACAAGATGACTCCAGGGCCAAGATTCTGGTCATTTCCATCCCACTCCCTCCTCATAATATTTCCACATAATAACCGCATCTTCACGGTCGTTTTCATAATATTCTTTTCTGATTCCTGCATGCTTAAAGCCAAGTTTTTTGTAAAGGTTGATGGCAACCCTGTTGCTGATTCTGGCCTCCAGGGTCATTTTATTGGCCCCAGCGATGATTGAATCCTTGAGCTGGCGGGTCATAAGAGCTTCCCCCAAACCCAAACCTCTGTATTCGCCAAGGACGGCGATGTTGGTGATCTGTGCCTCCTCCAGGACAATCCACATGCCTGAATAGCCGGCGATTTTGTTGTTTTCCTGATCAACTATAACCACATAAGAAGCCAGATTATTTTTTGTTATTTCATAGACAAAGGTGTCCAGAGACCAGGGGTCGGGAAAGCACTGGCCATCAAGCCAGACGATTTCCTCAAGGTCATCAAAGTCCATGGGACGAATTAGAAATTTATCTTCCACAGTTCTTTGCCTCCCAGCTGATTTCTGCTTCCGGCTTCCTTAGGTAAAGAGGAGCCAAGGTATAGTATGAGGCTATCTCGCCTCTTTGATATTTTTCTTCAGCCAGCCTGGCAAGGGCTGAAGCCCTTATAGAGCCCATGTTCTCAGGCAGAACCTGGGCTCTGCCACCCAGTGCCTCCTGGATCTGAGTCCGGCAAGCCTGGGCCCCCTCACCTAAAAAGTAGGCCATCTGGCCGGCGGCCAGGCTGGCAGCTACTTCTTCATATAAGAGACCAGGGTTAATAGCCCGGTCATCCTTAATTTTAATTTGTTTGCCGGCCTCATAAGTGTAGGTGGCAGAATAAAACTCATTTTTCCTGGCATCCAAAAGTGGAATAACCAAACTTTTTTCTGCCGGCATGTTGAGGGCCAGGGCATCTAAAGAATTAATCTGGACCAGCTCCTTGTCCAGACCCTGAGCCAGGGCCTTACCAGTAGCCGCGGCAATCCGGACCCCAGTAAATGAACCCGGACCTGCCGCCAGGGCAATCAAATCCATTTGGGCAACTTTTAGTCTGGCGTTTTTTAGGGCCTGATCAATCAGGGGCAAAAGTTGCTCTGAGTGCTTAGAGCCCCTGTCCAGATTAATTTCACTTAATAATTTTCCTTTTTCTATAACTGCAACACTGCAGGCTCTTGCACTTGCATCAAAAGCCAGAATCCGCATATTCTTTCAGCTCCTCTAAAAGCTCAGTCCAGCCGCTGACCTCATTATCAACAGCAGTAAATTCAAATTCCCGGGCTTGGGGCCCGGTTACTCTAATTCTAATTCCCAGATAAGGTTTGGGAATTTCTTCTATAAATTTATCAGCCCACTCAATAACCAGAAGGTCCGGGCCAGCAAAATATTCCTCAAAACCAATATCAAAAAGTTCTTCTTCATGGTCCAGGCGATAAAGGTCAAAGTGGAAAAAGTTCTTCTTCAACCTTGGGGAGCTGGGCTCCTGGCCCAGACTCTGACCGGCACCGGCTGCCAGTCCAAGCTTGTACTCATTGACTAAATTAAAGGTGGGGCTGGTTACTGGCTCTTCAAGGCCCATCTCTTTGGCCAGGGCCTGGGTAAATGTGGTCTTGCCTGCTCCTAAATCCCCGTCCAGCAAAATAATCCTGGGAAAATCCTGGCTCAAAGCTAGTTCCTGCTGACTAAGCAGCTTTCCTCTTTGCTTGGGCTCCAGATTCAGCTCCCGCTGTCCCCTTCCTTGAGCGACCTCGCCCTGACTCCAGCTTTCTTTTATTCTCTCAGCCAAAAAGGCCGCAATCTTTTCACTTTCTTCCTGCCTTGTAACTTCAATTATCATTCTCTTCACCTTGATAAACAAGTTTCCCATCCACAAAAACCTGCTCCACCCGGCTCATAATATCAAGAGGGTGGCCATTCCAGACAACCAGATCGGCATCTTTGCCGGCCGTCAGGGAACCACATCTTTTATCAATATCCATGATTTGAGCAGGGTTAATTGTCAAAGCCTTCAAAGCTTCCTCAGGATCCATCCCCTCTCTGACCGCCAAAATAGCATTCAGAACCGCATAGTCAATTGGCGTCTCGGGGTGATCTGTAATCAGGGCAACCTTCAGGCCCGCCCTTTGCATAATTCCCGGGTTTTTAAAGGACTTATCCTTTAGCTCCACCTTGGCCCTGCTGATTAAAAGAGGTCCCATACAAAGGGGAATATCTCTTTCTTTGAGTTCATCGATTACATGGTGTGCTTCGGTTGCGTGTTCTATAGTCAGCTTAAGTTTAAATTCATCAGCAATCCTAAGAGCAGTCAAAATATCATCAGCCCTGTGAGCATGAGCCCTGAGGGGAACCTTTCTTTGCAGGACCTTAACAATTTCATCCTTACCCAGGTCTCTTTCCTTATCCTGGTCCTTGGACTTAAGATAATTTTGCCCCTCCACAAAAGCTTCCCGCAAGAGGGCGGCGATCCCCATTCTGGTATAGGGCATTTTTTTTTCTGGGCCGTAGGTGTCCTTGGGGTTTTCACCAAAGGCGATTTTTAGTCCCGCCGATTGATTGAGCAGTCTTTTTCCCAGGGAATCTCCGGCTGTTTTTAAGATGCAGACCGTGCCGCCGATAACATTGGCCGATCCTGGGGCTACCATTACCGTGGTCACTCCACCCTTTAAAGCATCATGAAAGCCGATATCGTGAATATTTAGGCCGTCCACCGCCCTCAGCTGAGGAGTAACCGGCTCCGACATCTCGTTAACGTCATCGCCCTCATGGGCATAAATTTCTTCATAAATTCCCAGGTGGGTGTGGGCATCGACAAAGCCCGGCAGGAGATACTTGCCTGCAAGATCAATGATTTCCCAGCTGGCATCGATTTCCCTTGATTCCATGGGTCCCACAAATTCAATTTTTCCTTTATCATTAACTAAGAGGAGACCAGCCTGGTAATCCTGGCCATCCATGGTCATAATCCTTCCATTAATAAGAGCCTTCAATATTTTATTCTCCTTAGAGTAAATTTTTCCACAACTTTATATTTTTAAAGTCAGAGAAACCCGGCCCCGAGCCTGGTCGGCTTCCAAAACCTTGGCTTTGACAATATTTCCTACACTAACCACTTCCAGCGGATGCTTGATGAACTTATCAGCCAGCTGAGAGATATGGGCAAGACCATCATTTTTTAAGCCGATGTCAATAAAAGCTCCGAAATCGACCACATTGGTGATTGTTCCTTCAAGAACCATGCCTGGCTTCAAATCTTCAAGTTTGAGAACGTCACTCCTTAAAAGGGGCTTAACCAAATCCTCCCGTGGATCTCTGCCCGGCTTGATTAAATCGTCGATAATATCCTTGAGGGTGGCCTGGCCTGAGTCCAATTCCTGGGCCATTTCTTTTTGGTCCAGATTTTTAAGCTTGAGGGCCAAATCCTTTTGTCTCTCCTCGTCCCTGAGGTCGGCCGCCTGGAAACCCAGTTTTTCTAAAAGATCCAGAGCAATCCGGTAGGATTCCGGGTGAACGGAAGTGTTCTCCAGAGGATTATCACCCTCCCTGATTCTAATAAAACCAGCTGCCTGTTCAAAAGCCTTGGCGCCCAGGCGGGGAACTTTTAGAAGCTCCTGGCGATTTTTGATGCCATGGTTTTCATCCCTGTATTTAATGATATTTCCGGCGATAGTCTTGTTAAGGCCGGCCACATATTGGAGGAGGCTGGCTGAAGCTGTGTTTATTTCCACTCCCGTCCTGTTAACGCAAGATTCAACTACATCCTTAAGACTGGCATCCAGCTCTTTTCCGGGAAGGTCATGCTGATATTGGCCTACGCCGATGGAGCGGGGCTCTATTTTTACAAGCTCGGCCAGGGGATCTAAAATCCTTCTGGCAATGGAGACGGCACTCCTCTCGGAAACGTCATAATCTGGGAACTCTTCCTTGGCAAGTTTTGATGCCGAGTAAACTGAAGCGCCTGCCTCAGAGGCAATTACAAAAGAGAGGCCTGGTTTTTCTTCATTAATTAGGCTGGCTACCAGCTGCTCACTTTCTCTGGAGGCGGTTCCATTGCCGATAACAACCAAGTCTACTCCCCACTTATTTATCAGCTGCAAAAGTTTTGCCCTGGCTTCTTTTTCCCTGGACTGGGGTGGATGCGGAAAAATTACATCCTTATCCAAAACTTGTCCCAGGTCGTTGATGACGGCCAGTTTACAGCCAGTTCTAAAACCTGGATCCAAACCCAGGATTGCTTTTTTCTTGACTGGACTTTGCATAAGGAGACTGTCCAGATTTTGGGCAAAGACCTTAATGGCTTGCTCTTGGGCTTTTTCGGTCAGACTGTTTCTGCTTTCCCTTTCCAAAGAAGGCTGAAGAAGGCGTTTGAAGCTGTCGGCAACCAGAGCAGCAAAAAACTCTTCCCTGCCAGCAGTCTTATAATCAGGATTTTTTAGAAAGAAAGTTTGGTAGATTATATCCTGGGCCTTATTTTCATCTACCTCAATTTTAACCTGGAGGATTTCTTCCTTTTCGCCCCGGTTGAGGGCCATGATTCTGTGGGGCAAGATTTTTGCCACAGGTTCTTTATAGTCATAGTAGATGTCGTAAACTGTGGACTCGTCTGTCAGATTTTTACTGGTTACCAGGCCTTCTTTCTGGTAAAAATCACGCAAGAGGCCGCGGACGCCAGCATGGTCTTGAATGTATTCGCAGATGATATCGCCAGCTCCGGCCAAATCTTCCTCGGAATATTTTTGCAAAAATGTTGCGTCCCCAAATGTCAGACAGAATGTTGCGTCCCCGGATGTGAGGATTTCCTGGGCCAGGGGTTCCAGGCCTTTTTCTTTGGCTATGGTGGCCCTGGTCCTTCTTTTCTGGCGGAAGGGCAGATAGAGGTCCTCTATCTGCTGCAGAACTTTGGCCGCCGCAATTTCCTGGGCCAGTTCTGCTGTAAGTTTCCCTTGCTCCTCGATCAGGCGGGAAACTTCCTCCTTCCGCTTGGCCAGGCTGCGCAGGTAGGCCAGCCTGGCTTCTATGTCTCTCAGCATGGTTTCATCCATGCTGCCAGTTGCTTCTTTTCTATATCTGGCAATAAAGGGAATGGTATTACCCTCGTCTAAAAGTGCCACTATATTTTCCATATATTTACTCTGCCACTTAAATTCTGTGGCCAGTTCTTTTACATATTCCAAATGATCTACCTCCTGATATCTGACTATTAATTATAGCTTAAAAAAAGATCTCTATAAAGAGAAAACTCAAGGGTTAGTCCCCTTGAGTTCGCTCTTGTAAGAAAGGAATTATTTTATTTATGAAGAAATTTATTTTGAATCAGTCTTTATTAGGATAGGCTATTTCCAGACCCTCCCAGGTCTTAAGAATAATCTCATCGTCATCTTTGCCAGCCATATAGGCTGGGGCCATAGGGGTTTTTCCTTTACCTCCTGGCGCATTAACAATAAAGGTTGGTATAGCAAGACCGGAGGTATAACCCCTTAGGTGTCTGATAATTTCAATGCCTTTATCAACACTGGTTCTAAAGTGTTCAGTACCCGCTACTGCTTTGGCATGGAAAATATAATAGGGCCTAACCCGGATTTTTAAAAGTTCCTGGTTAAGTTTTTTCATAACATAGGGGTTATCATTAATATTTTTTAACAAAACTGCCTGATTACCCAAGGGTACACCCACATTGGCCAACATTTCACAGGCCTTTTTAGATTCTTCTGTAATTTCAGCCGGACTGTTGAAATGTGTATTAACATAAAGAGGATGATATTTTTTTATCATCTGGCAAAAATCTTCGGTAATTCTTTGGGGCACTGTAACTATCATTCTGGAACCCAGGCGAATAATTTCCACATGAGGAATACTTCTTAGTTCTTGAAGAATCCATTCAATTTTGTCATCCCCCAAAGTTAAAGAATCGCCACCAGTAACCAGAACATCTCTAATTTCTGGATTAGCCCTGACATAAGCAAAAGCCTCCCGCAAACTTTCTTCACTGCTGGGGGTATCAATTTCGCCAATATTTCTTCTGCGCTGGCAGTGACGGCAGTACATGCCACATTGGTTAGTTGCATAAATAATCAAGCGATCTGGATATCTGCGGGTGATGCAGGCTGCCGGGTTGGTTTCCCTCTCCAGCATGGGGTCTGCCTCGCCACTTTCAATAACTTCTTCTGCAGCTGTGGGGATGGACTGCAGGTAAACTGGATCTTCCATGCCCTTTTCTGGATCAATCAAAGACAAATAATAGGGGCTGATTCCCCATCTGTAGCTTGAACCAATTCTCTCTATTATTTCCTCTTGTCCCTGGGATAATTCCAAAAGCTGAGCCAGGATTTTTGTATCAGAAACTCTATTTCTCAATTGCCAGTGCCAGTCACCCCAATCTTTTTGACTAGCCTTAAAAAATTCCTTAATTTTTTTCTGGCGTGCTTGTATTTTTTCCTTTTCGTCAAAACCAGTTTTAATTTCCTCTTTGACTTCAAGGTAATCCTTTATTCTTGCCTTAAGTTGATCAGCTCTTTCCAGAGAAATCTTCCTTAAATCTTTTTCTGCCATAAGATCCCCCCTCTTTATATTCTTTACACTCTCTATACACACTCTCTATACTATTAGCATAAACATTATAACCGACAACTTGTTCTATGTAAAGAGGTTTGCACTTTTTCTCCTATTTTAAGATAAAAAAGCACCCTTGGATTAGATTTTGGTCTAATAGCAAGGGTGCATGGGTGCACTTCACTTTAAAAAAGTCTTCTTTTAGCCTTCTTAAGAGGCTGTGGAATTTCCTCTTCCTGTTTAAAATCCTTAAAGGCCTTAGAGAGCATAAGTTTGATCCTGTTAATTTGGTTTACTTCACTGAGGCCGGGGTCATAGTCAATAGTGACAATATTAGAACCCAGCCTTTCTGATAATTCCTTAACCATACCTTTACCAGTAATGTGGTTGGGCAGGCAGGCAAAGGGTTGCATACAAACAATATTCTTAGCTCCACTTAAGGTAAGTTCTACCATCTCAGCAGTCAGAAGCCAGCCTTCACCAGTCTGGTTGCCAAAGGAAACAAAAGGTTCAACCATAGCTGTCAAATCCTTAAATTTAACTGGACCGTGTGCGTAGGGATAATACTTTAGTTCCCTTCTGACAATATCCCGCAGGCTTTCTGAATATTTTATAAAGACATTTGATACTGCCGCTGGAGTAAATTTACCTGACAGCTTCTTGTAGTTAAATACATTATCAAAGGCGGCATACATAAAGAAGTCATAAAGATCTGGGCAGACAACTTCTACCCCCTCAGACTCAAGAAAATCGATAATGCTGTTGTTGGCAGTTGGATGATATTTAACCAAAATCTCACCCACAATACCAACCTTAGGTTTCTCTATTTTGACTCTTTCAAGTTTATAGAAATCCTGAATAATTGCACTAACATTTTCTGTAAAGACCTTCTTATTAGTTTGAATGTAACCTGTTGAAAGTTCTTTGGTCCACTTTTCAAAAAGTACATTGGTAGATCCCTTTATTTTTTCATATGGTCTGGTGCTTAGAACCAGCCTCATGAGCAGATCACCATAAATTGCTCCATAAATAATTTTTTTAAGCATAGTATAATTGATTTTGAAGCCAGGGTTCTTTTCAAACTGAGTTGGGGCAAAAGAAATTACCGGAATATGCCCTAAACCAGCATCCCTTAAAGCTTTTCTAATAAAGAAAATATAGTTACTGGCCCTGCAGCCTCCCCCTGTTTGTGAGATAAGAACAGAAAGATTATCCAGATCATATTTACCTGAATCTATAGCCTCCATGATTTGCCCCACTACGACAATGGTTGGGTAACAGGCATCATTATTAACAAAGCGGACTCCTGTTTCTACCGCCAGTGGATCAATCTCTGGCAGAACCTCAATATTGTAGCCTTCTGTACGCATCATCCCTCTTAGCATTCCAAAATGGAAGGGAGACATTTGCGGACACAAAATGGTGTGCTGATCCCGCATTTCTTCAGTAAATACTACTCTTTCCGGAGCCTCTTGAGGCTGGACTGCCTCAAGGTCAGGATTTTTCCTGCGACTTTCCAAGGCAGCTTTCAAAGAACGAAGTCTGATTCTTACTGCCCCCATATTACTGCCTTCATCGATTTTGATGTGAGTATAAATATTATCATGGGAGCTTAGGATTTCTTCTACCTGGTCTACTGTTACTGCATCCAGCCCGCAACCAAAGGAATTTACCTGAACTAGTGAAATATTGTCATTTTCATTAACAAAATCAGCAGCCCTAAAAAGTCT
>CAZUPR010000038.1:0-14141 GCA_964622305.1 uncultured Eubacteriales bacterium | reverse complement strand
TTGTTCCAATATTTACGTGTGGTTTCGTTCTTTCAAATTTCTCTTTACCCATTTTATATTTTCCTCCCTTATTTGATTACTTTCCCATTCTTTTGGCTGCAATTTCTTCAGCTATACTCTTGGGAACCTCTCTATAATGATCAAATTGCATAGTGTAAGTTCCACGACCTTGTGTCTTTGATCTCAGATCGGTTGCATAACCAAACATCTCTGAGAGTGGAACGAAGCCTCTTACAATTTGCGTGTTCCCTCTTGGTTCAGTACCTTCGATACTACCTCTTCTGGAGTTCATATCGCCCATTACGTCACCCATGTTATCTTCAGGAACTTGTACTTCAACTTTCATAAAAGGTTCAAGCAATACTGGTTTGGCTTTTTGAGCTGCATTTTTAAAGGCCATTGAGCCGGCAACTTTAAAGGCCATTTCAGATGAGTCAACATCGTGGTAAGAACCATCAACCAGTCTGGCTGTAATGTCTACCATTTCGTAGCCAGCAACTATACCAGTTTGCATAGCTTCTTTGATACCTGCTTCAATTGGTGCAACATATTCTTTTGGTACCACACCACCAACGATTTTACTTTCAAAATGGAAACCTGTTCCGCTTTCAGCTGGTTCCAGTTCAATAACAGCGTGACCGTATTGTCCACGACCACCTGATTGTCTTACGAACTTACCTTCAGCTTTTACAGGAGTGGTGATTGTTTCTTTATAAGCAACTTGTGGTTTACCAACATTTGCATCAACTTTAAATTCTCTCAAAAGACGGTCTACGATGATTTCCAGGTGAAGCTCACCCATACCGGCAATCAGTATTTGTCCTGTTTCTTCATCTGAGTAAGTTTTAAAGGTTGGGTCTTCCTCTGCCAGTTTAGAAAGGGCAATACCCATCTTTTCCTGGTCAGCCTTGGTTGCTGGTTCAATAGCAACTCTGATTACAGGCTCAGGGAATACCATGGATTCAAGAATAATTGGTCTGTCTTCTGCGCAAAGAGTATCGCCTGTACCTGTGTCTTTAAGACCAACAGCTGCAGCAATCTCACCTGCGTGAACCTCATCAACCTCTTCACGGCTGTTTGCGTGCATTTGCAGGATTCTGCCAATACGTTCTTTTTTACCCTTGGTTGAGTTATATACATAGGAGCCTGCTTTCAGAACTCCGGAGTAAACTCTAAAATAAGTAAGTCTGCCAACATATGGGTCAGTCATAACCTTAAAGGCCAGTGCGGCAAAGGATTCTTTGTCAGAAGATTGTCTTTCATCTTCTTCGTCAGTTTCCAGGTTAATACCACCGATAGCTGGTACATCTGTTGGGGCGGGCATGAAGTCAATGACCGCATCAAGCAATCTTTGAATACCCTTGTTTTTAAAGGATGATCCGCAACAAACAGGAATCATATTAACTGCAATAGTAGATTTTCTGATGCCTTGCATGATTTCTTCTACAGTCAGCTCTTCACCTTCAAGATACTTAATCATAAGTTCTTCATCAGTTTCAGCTACTGCCTCCAGAAGTTTTTCTCTGCTTTCAGCTACAACTTTTTTCAGATCCTCTGGAATTTCTCTCTCTTCAGAGTTGCCCATATCATCAATGTAATAATAGGCTTTGTTAGCAACCAGGTCGACTATACCAGCAAAATTGTTTTCAGATCCGATTGGAACCTGAATTGGTACAGGGTTTGCGCCCAGTCTTTCTTTGATTTGTTCTACAACATTAAAGAAATCGGCTCCCACTCTGTCCATCTTGTTGATATAACCTATTCTGGGAACTCTATATTTGTCAGCCTGACGCCATACTGTTTCAGACTGTGGTTCCACGCCTCCTACAGCGCAAAAAACCGCTACAGAACTATCAAGAACCCTCAAGGAACGTTCTACTTCAACTGTGAAGTCAACGTGTCCCGGGGTGTCGATGATGTTAATCCTATGGTTCTTCCACTGACATGTAGTCGCCGCAGAAGTTATTGTGATTCCTCTTTCCTGCTCCTGAACCATCCAGTCCATAGTAGCAGCCCCATCATGAGTCTCACCAATTTTGTGAGTCTTTCCGGTAAAGTAAAGAATTCTTTCTGTAGTAGTGGTTTTTCCTGCGTCGATGTGAGCCATGATCCCTATGTTTCTAGTTTTTTCTATAGGAAACTCTCTTGCCACTTTACTAATCTCTCCTTCAGGATAAAATTTACCACTTATAATGAGCAAAGGCCTTGTTGGCTTCTGCCATCTTATGTGTATCTTCTTTCTTCTTGTATGCTCCACCAGTACTGTTTGATGCGTCAACTAATTCTCCCGCTAATCTTTGTACCAGTGTTTTTTCGCCTCTTTGGTTAGTATATTGTGCTAACCAGCGTACACCTAATGTTTGTCTGCGTTCTGGTCTTACTTCAACCGGAACTTGATAGTTCGCCCCACCTACACGACGTGCCTTTACTTCCAATACTGGCATTACATTGGCAAGAGCGGCTTCGAAAACTTCAATAGCTTCTTTGCCTGTTCTCTCTTCAATAAGAGCAAATGAATCATAAACTGCTTTTTCTGCAATGCTTTTTTTACCATCTCTCATTAACTGATTTATAAGTTTAGTAACTTTTTTGTTTTGGTAAATTGGATCGGGCAGTACATCTCTCTTAGGGACGGGTCCTTTTCTTGGCATTTCCTTAACCCCCACTTAAAATTTATTTTTTAACTTTTGGCTTTTTAGTACCGTATTTTGAACGGCTTTGTTCTCTGCCCTGCACTCCTGCAGTATCAAGAGAACCACGGACCAAGTGATAACGAACACCTGGTAAGTCTTTTACTCTACCGCCTCTTACAAGAACAACACTGTGTTCCTGAAGATTGTGTCCTATTCCTGGAATATATGTTGTAACCTCCAGACCATTTGTAAGTCTTACTCTGGCAACCTTACGCAAAGCTGAGTTAGGTTTTTTTGGAGTTGTTGTGTAAACTCTGGTACAAACTCCCCTTTTTTGAGGGTTATTTTTCAATGCTGGAGCAGTTGATTTTTGAACCATTTTCTTTCTTCCCTTACGGACCAATTGACTGATTGTTGGCATCAATGGCACCTCCTTCCCAATTAAGGCTTATAAGAATTGGATGAAGATTATATTAATCTTCATCCTTAACTTTTAATAGTGCTGCTGTTGCTGCTTTTACTTCAATTCCAAAAGCATTTCCCAGTTCTCCCATGGAGGGTACAAAGACAATTTGAGCATCTTTTTCCCTGGCCAGCTTTTGAACATCACTAACAATTCTTTCTTCAGCATCTCTGGCGATATAAACCGCCCTTACTTCATCGTTTTTTAAAGCTCGCAGAGTTTGCTTAGTACCGATAACTTTATGTCCATCTGAATTTGACATCTAAAGCTCACTCTCTTTCTTTTTGTTTCTTGCACACACACTAGAGTATCTTATCATTGCTCTTCTGGGGTGTCAAGATTTTCTATCTGTATTTTTCTATATAGATTTGTTCCTGTTCCTGCCGGAATCAGTTTACCAATAATAACGTTTTCCTTAAGACCAATCAGCGGATCTTCTTTGCCCTTGATTGCTGCATCTGTAAGAACTCTGGTTGTTTCCTGGAAGCTGGCGGCTGACAGGAAGGAATCCGTAGCCAGAGAGGCTTTGGTAATCCCCAGAAGTACTGCACTTGCAGTTGCTCCTTCGCCACCGGCGGCAAGAATTTCTTCGTTAACAGCCTGGAATTCAAGAGCATCTACCAGCCCGCCTGGTAAGAAATCTGTATCATTGGAATCCTCTATTTTAACTTTTCTTAACATCTGGCGGACAATAACTTCAATGTGCTTGTCGTTGATGTCAACCCCCTGCATTCTGTATACCTTCTGAACCTCTTGAAGCAGATAGTCCTGAACTCCCCTGGAGCCTTTGATTCTTAAAAGGTCGTGAGGGTTTACTGAACCTTCTGTTAAAATATCGCCTGCTTCAACAAAGTCTCCATTTTTAACTCTCAGTCTGGAGCCAAGGAAGGCAGGATAGCTTTCTACTTGCCCATCTTCTGTAGTGATGAGAATCTCTCTTTTCTTATCCTCTTCCTTAATAGTAACAGTGCCAGATTTTTCTGTAATCTGAGCCATACCTTTAGGTTTTCTGGCTTCGAAAAGTTCCTCGATTCTTGGAAGACCCTGAGTGATGTCGCCACCGGCAACCCCACCTGTGTGGAAAGTTCTCATTGTCAGCTGAGTACCAGGTTCCCCAATGGACTGAGCTGCAATAATTCCTACTGCTTCGCCGATTTCAGCTTCAAGGCCTGTTGCCAGGTTAATCCCATAACACTTGCGGCAGATGCCATGTTTGGACTTACAAGTTAAGGCTGTTCTGATTGCAACCTTTTCCTCTTCTTTATCCTTAAAGTTACCAACGATTTTCTCGGCCATCTCAAAATTAATAATCTGATTCTTGCCTACCAAAACCTCACCGGTTTCTTTATCGACTATATCTTTAAGAGCTGTTCTGCCCTCAATTCTTTCTCTTAGTTCCTCGATTACTTCATTACCGTCTCTGATGGAGCCTACTTCGATTCCTTCTTCTGTACCGCAGTCATCTTCTCTAACAATCAGATCCTGAGATACGTCTACAAGTCTTCTGGTCAGATAACCTGAGTCAGCTGTTCTAAGAGCTGTATCGGCAAGACCTTTTCTGGCACCGTGAGTTGAAATAAAGTACTCCAGAATTGTCAAACCTTCACGGAAGTTTGACTTGATTGGTAACTCAATTGTTTTACCGGAAGGGTCGGCCATAAGACCTCTCATACCAGCCAGCTGACGAATCTGCTGGATGTTACCTCTGGCGCCGGACTCGGCCATCATGTTGATGTTGTTGTCCAGATCCAGACGTTGTAAAAGTTCCTCAGTCAAATCTTCTGTTGTTTGTTCCCAGGTTTTAATGATTGAGTTGTATCTTTCTTCCTCGGTAATAATACCTCTTCTGAATTTCTTTTCAATCAGCTCTACTCTTTCATCGGCCTGCTCAAGCATAGTCTTTTTAACTTCAGGAACCTTAATATCATCAATACTGATGGTGATTCCGGCCTGAGTTGAATACATGAAGCCTTGAGTTTTAATGCCGTCCAGAAGTTCAGCTGTCTGGCTGGCTCCCAGGATTTCAAAGGCTCTGCTGACTAAGAGTCCCAGCTCCCTTTTTCTCATAGGAGTATTAAAGAAGCCGATCTGGTTTGGAACGACACTGTTGAAAAGAATTCTGCCAACTGTTGTTTCAAGGTATTGGCCTGCTTTTAGGGTTTCTTTTCCTTTGGTTCCTATAATCAGAAGATCCTCAGCCAGTCTTACCTTAATCTTAGCGTGGATGTCTGCAGCCTTGTTTTCGTAGGCCAGAACAACATCATCAAAGTCGTAGAAGGACTTGCCTTCACCCAACTGTCCGTCCTTGGCTATAGTCATATAGTAGGAACCAAGGATAAGGTCCTGAGTTGGTGTAACTACAGGGCGGCCATCTTTAGGGTTAAGAATGTTGTTGGAAGCCAGCATAAGCAATCTGGCTTCAGCTTGAGCTTCAGCACTCAGTGGTACGTGAACTGCCATTTGGTCGCCGTCAAAGTCAGCGTTGTAGGCTGTACAAACCAGTGGGTGAAGCTTAAGAGCTCTGCCTTCAACCAGAACTGGTTCAAAGGCTTGGATGCCCAGTCTGTGCAGGGTTGGGGCCCTGTTTAAAAGAACCGGGTGATCCTTGATTACGCTTTCCAGGATATCCCAAACTTTTGGAGCTCCTGTTTCTACCATTCTTTTAGCATTCTTAATATTTTGTGCCAGCTCTTCTTCGACCAGCTTTTTCATAACAAAAGGCTTGAAAAGCTCCAGAGCCATTTCTTTTGGCAGACCACACTGGTGCATTTTCAGTCCAGGGCCAATTACAATTACGGAACGGCCTGAATAGTCTACCCTCTTACCAAGGAGGTTCTGTCTGAATCTGCCCTGTTTACCCTTAAGCATGTCACTTAGGGATTTAAGAGGCCTGTTGCCTGGTCCTGTAACAGGGCGGCCTCTTCTGCCATTATCGATAAGGGCGTCAACTGCCTCCTGTAACATTCTCTTTTCGTTTCTTACTATAATATCGGGTGCATCCAGATCCAAAAGTCTTTTCAGTCTGTTGTTTCTGTTAATAACCCTTCTGTAAAGATCGTTTAAATCTGATGTGGCAAAGCGGCCACCGTCCAATTGAACCATTGGACGTAAATCAGGCGGCAGAACCGGAAGAACTTCCAGAATCATCCAGTTGGGTTCGTTGCCTGATTTTTGGAAGGCTTCAACCACTTCGAGCCTTCTGGTGGCCCTGATTCTCCTTTGTCCTGTAGTGTCTCTGATCTCATTTCTAAGCTCAGTATGCATTGCCTCAAGGTCCATTCTCTTAAGAAGTCTGAGAATGGCTTCTGCACCAATGCCTGCCTCAAATTTATCTCCATAATTTTCCCGGTGTTCCCGGTACTCATTTTCTGAAAGAATTTGTTTTTCAGTCAGTGGTGTGTCACCCGGATCAATAACAATAAAGGCTACAAAATAGATAATCTTTTCCAAGACCCTGGGAGATATATCCAGTAAAAGGCCCAGTCTGCTAGGAATACCTTTTAAGTACCAAATATGAGCACATGGAGCAGCCAGCTCTATATGTCCCAGCCTTTCCCTTCTTACCTTGGCCCTGGTAACCTCAACTCCACAACGGTCGCAGATTACTCCCTTATAACGGATTCTTTTATATTTACCACAATGACATTCCCAGTCCTTGGTTGGTCCAAATATTTTTTCGCAAAACAAGCCTTCTTTTTCAGGTTTCAAAGTACGGTAGTTAATGGTCTCGGGTTTTTTTACTTCACCACTTGACCAAGATCTCATCTTTTCAGGTGATGACAAACCTATTCTCATACGGTCAAAATTGTTTAAATCAAGCAAATTATTCGCTCCCTTCCCTGAAAAAATTGTTTATATTTCATCGTCCAGACTAAATTCATCAAGTTCAGTCTCTTGCTCTTCAACTTCTTCTTCAGGGGTTTCTATGTGTTTGCCCTTCATTACTTCCGCTTCGTTCTTTTCCCCTTCGATTTCCAGACCCAATTCCTTGGCTGTTTCGATTACATCTTCATCTCTTTCCTTGATTTCGATTTCCTCGTTATCTTCTGAGAGAATCTTGATATCAAGGGCCAAACTTTGCAGTTCTTTTATAAGAACTTTAAAGGATTCAGGAACGCCAGGTTCTGGTATGTTTTCGCCCTTAACGATGGCTTCGTAGGTTTTAACCCTGCCCACCACGTCGTCAGACTTAACAGTAAGGATTTCCTGAAGGGTGTAGGCAGCACCATAAGCCTCAAGGGCCCAAACTTCCATCTCACCAAAACGCTGACCACCAAACTGTGCCTTACCGCCCAGTGGTTGCTGGGTTACCAGTGAGTATGGTCCTGTTGAACGGGCGTGAATCTTGTCGTCAACCAGGTGAGCCAGTTTTAACATATACATGTAGCCAACTGTTACCGGATTATCAAATTCTTCGCCACTGCGGCCATCCCTAAGCGGGAATTTACCAGTAGCAGGCAGTCCTGCCTCTTCCAGCATAGCTGTTATATCTTCCTCATTAGCACCATCAAAAACGCTGGTGGCAATATGAATACCTAATACCTTGGCTGCAATACCCAGGTGAGTTTCCAAAACCTGACCAATGTTCATTCTGGATGGTACCCCCAGAGGGTTAAGAACTATATCGACCGGACGCCCATCTGGCATCAATGGCATATCCTCTTCCGGAATAATACGGGAGATAACACCCTTGTTACCGTGACGGCCAGCCATCTTATCACCAACAGAAAGCTTTCTCTTTTGGGCAATATAAACCCTTACAGTTTGGTTAACGCCCGGAGCCAAATCAGCATTATCTCTGGAGAAAACCTTAACATCAACAATCTTACCGGCTTCACCATGAGGAACCTTAAGAGAGGTATCCCTTACTTCTCTTGCTTTTTCACCAAAAATTGCCCGTAAAAGTTTTTCTTCTGCGCTAAGGTCAGTTTCCCCTTTAGGAGTTACCTTACCAACCAGAATATCTCCTGGTCTCACCTCAGCACCAATCCTGATAATTCCCCTGTCATCCAGGTTCTTTTTCATCTCGTCAGAAACGTTAGGAACGTCACGGGTAATTTCCTCAGCACCTAACTTAGTATCTCTGGCATCTATTTCGTATTCTTCTATATGAATAGAAGTGTAGTAATCTTCTTTAATTAATCTTTCGCTTATAAGAATAGCATCCTCGTAGTTATAGCCTTCCCAGGTCATAAAGGCTACCAGGACGTTGTGCCCCAGAGAAAGTTCACCCTTATCTGTAGAAGGTCCGTCAGCAATAACCTGACCCTTGAGGATTTTTTCACCCTTGGCAACCAGAGGCTTCTGATTAATACAGGTTCCCTGGTTGGATCTTTTAAATTTCAAGAGCTTATATTCATCAATAAGACCCTTGTCATTTTGCACCAAGATTTTATCTGAACTTACACTTTGAACCTGCCCGTCTTCCCTGGCAATTACTAAAATGCCGGAGTCATAGGCAGTTTTATATTCCATGCCTGTGCCTACCAGGGGCGCCTCTGTTTTTAAAAGAGGAACAGCCTGACGTTGCATGTTTGCACCCATCAGGGCTCTGTTGGCATCATCGTGCTCCAAAAAGGGAATCAGAGCAGTAGCTACTGAAACAACCTGTTTAGGAGATACGTCCATAAAATCTACTTCTTCAGCATCTGCAACCAGGTTTTCACGGCCATGGCGTGAGTTAACCTTAGGGTTTACAAACTGGTTGTCATCAGTAAGAGGAGCGTTGGCCTGGGCCACAATGTATTTTTCTTCCTCATCGGCTGACATGTAACGAATCTCGTCAGTAACCAGCATTTTTTCTTTATCGACAATCCTGTAAGGAGCCTCAATAAAGCCATATTTATTAACCTTGGCATAGTTACTCAAGGAGTTAATAAGGCCGATGTTTGGTCCTTCTGGCGTTTCAATAGGACACATACGGCTATAGTGGGAAAAGTGGACGTCACGAACTTCAAAGCCAGCTCTATCCCTGCTAAGACCACCAGGTCCCAGGGCCGAAAGTCTCCTTTTGTGAGTTAATTCAGCCAGTGGGTTGGTCTGATCCATAAATTGTGAAAGCTGTGAACTTCCAAAGAATTCTTTAATGGAAGCAACAACCGGTCTGATATTAATTAAAAGGTGTGGGGAGATGGCTTCAGTATCCTGAATTGTCATTCTTTCCCTGACCACCCTCTCCATTCTGGAGAGGCCAATTCTAAACTGGTTCTGTAATAACTCGCCTACAGAGCGCAGTCTTCTGTTGCCAAGGTGGTCGATATCGTCAATAATTCCCTGGTTGTCAATCAGACCCAGTAAATAACCAAAGACAGCAAAAATATCTTCTCTGGTAATATGTCTGGTTTCTTCCGGAACATCCAGGCCTAATTTTTTGTTAATTTTATATCTGCCAACTCTGGCCAGATCATATCTTCTGGAGTCAAAAAATAGTGAATTCAAAAGATTTCTTGCACTGTCAACCGCAGGTGGCTCACCTGGGCGCAGCCTTTTATAAATCTCTACAAGGGCTTCCGCCTCTGAAGTAGTCGGATCTTTTTCAAGAGTGTTTTGCAGGTTTTTATTATCTTCATATCTTTCTAAAATAGCAGCATTGCTGCCCATTCCCAGGGCACGCAAAAGAACTGTTGCCGGTAACTTCCTTGTTCTGTCAATTCTGACATAAAGAAGATTGTTAGCATCAGTTTCAAATTCAAGCCAGGCGCCACGGTTGGGAATTATTGTTGAAGCCAGAAAACTTTTTCCGGCAGGGTCAGTATTTTTAGCAAAGTAAACTCCCGGGGAGCGAACCAGCTGACTGACAATAACCCTCTCAGCACCATTGATAATAAAAGTTCCTGTGTTAGTCATCAGGGGCAGATCTCCCATGAAGACCTCTGACTCATTGATTTCTCCTGTTTCTTTATTAATAAGACGGACTTTCAGACGAAGCGGGGCCGCATAAGTTGCGTCCCTTTCCTTACATTCTTCTACATCATACTTGATAGCGTCTTCTTCCAGCCGGCAATCGATATATTCAAGAATCAAATTGCCAGTAAAATCCTGGATGGGAAAGATTTCTGTAAAAACTTCCCTCAAACCTTCTGTCTTAAACCACTCATAAGACTTCTTTTGGATTTCGATCAGATCAGGCATTTGCATTTTCTCACTGATTCTCGAAAAATTGTGTCGGGTTCTTAAAGCATTAACTGGATAAAACAAACTCGTCCCCCCTCATTTACATAAAATCGCAGTATATAATACTAGCACATCGTCTTTATAAAATCAATAATTTCTCCAGGGTTTTACAGATTTTTTACAGAATAAAAAAAAATAAAAAATAGAATAAAAAAATGCCACCTTTCTGGTGGCATTTTGTCTGACTTAATTGCTTTTTAAGGGCAATTATTTCAATTCGATAGCTGCGCCTGCTTCTTCTAATTTCTTTTGGATCTCTTCAGCTTCTTCTTTGGAGATTCCTTCTTTAACTGTTCCAGGAGCTCCGTCAACTAAATCTTTAGCTTCTTTTAGTCCAAGGCCAGTGATTTCTCTAACAACTTTGATTACGTTGATTTTCTTTTCGCCAGCTGATGTAAGAACTACATCGTATTCTGATTTTTCTTCAGCTGCTGCTTCTACTGCAACTGGGCCAGCTGCTGCAACTGCTACTGGAGCTGATGCGGAAACACCAAACTCTTCTTCAAAAGCTTTTACCAATTCTGATAGTTCTAAAACACTTAGTTCTTTTACTGCTTCTAAAATCTCATTGATTTTTGACATTTATATTTCCTCCTAAAATTATCTTTCGATTTGATTTTTTATTTTTATTTTTTTTGCTTTTGTTTTTACTTGTTTTTACCTAATTATTGAGCCTTTTGTTTTTCAATCTCAACCAGTGCGTAACCAAGCTTCCTGATAGGACCTTGAAGCACGTTTGCCATGCCAGCAATTGGAGACTGCATTACATTGGCAAGTTTTGCCAGAAGTACTTCTCTTGATGGAAGATCAGCCAGAGCTTTGATTTCATCATAGCCGATTGTCTTACCTTCAAGTACACCTGCTTTGATTTCCAAAGCATCAAATTCTTTTGCGAATTTTGACAGGATTTGAGCTGGTGCTACAGCATCATCATAACCAAAAGCAACTGCTGTTGGCCCCTTGAAATAATCCTGAATTCCTTCAAGACCTGCATCATCAGCAGCAATAGTCATCAAGGTGTTTTTCAAAACCTTGTATTCAATGCCTGCTTTTCTTAATTCAGCTCTTAACCTAGTCACCTGGGCAACATTCAGTCCGCGGTAATCTGTAACTATAAAGGATTTTGCATCCTTCATTTTTTCTGTAATTTCACTTACCAGAACTTTTTTGTTCTCGAGGCTAGCCATTATTTCACCTCCCTCAAATTTATCCAATTAAAAATGCCTCCGGGCATCCAGAGGCAGGGTTTGCTAAAGATAATCTAGTGCTCTCAATTATTGAGAAGCAAAATTTATCATACAAGTCCACCTCTGCAGGATATTAAGTCTTTAAGACACCGGCACTCTTAAGCAGATTAGATTTAATTTTTCATATTCAGCTTAAACTGAAAATGGATTTACTTTTACACCAGGACCCATTGTAGATGAAACTGTTACAGATTTCAAGTACTGTCCTTTAGCTGTTGCTGGTTTTGCTTTTTTAATGATGTCGATAATAGTATCTGCGTTTTCAACAAGCTTTTCCTGATCAAAAGATGCTTTTCCAACTGGAACGGAAATTATACTTGTTTTGTCGATACGATACTCAATCTTACCAGCCTTAACTTCTTCAACAGCTTTGGCTACATCTGGAGTTACTGTTCCAGTTTTTGGGTTTGGCATTAAACCTTTTGGTCCAAGTACGCGACCGATTTTACCAACTACGCCCATCATATCTGGTGTAGCAATAGCTACATCAAATCCGAACCAGCCTCCCTGGATTTTTTGAACCATATCTTCATCGCCAACAAAATCTGCTCCTGCAGCTTCTGCTTCTTTAGCCTTCTCACCCTTGGCAAAAACAAGAACCTTTCTTACCTTGCCAGTACCGTGAGGAAGAACAACAGCGCCTCTGATCTGTTGATCAGCATGCCTTGGGTCAACTCCCAGTTTGAATGAAAGCTCAATTGTTTCATCAAACTTTGCGTTAGCATTTTCCTTGGCAAGCTTTACTGCTTCTTCTAAATTATATAGATGCAACTTGTCATAAGTTTTTAATGCTGTTTCATATCTTTTACCATGCTTTGGCATTTTCTTTCCTCCTTTACACCATTTTTCCATTTCATAGTTTTAGTCTTTAGATTATTAGTCTTCGACAACAATACCTATGCTGCGTGCTGTACCTTCAATAATTCTCATTGCTGCTTCCACAGAGCCTGCGTTTAAGTCTTGCATTTTCAACTCAGCGATTTCTCTAACCTTAGCTGAATTTACTTTTGCGACTTTCTTTTTGTTTGGCTCTCCTGATCCTTTTTCGACCGAAGCGGCTTTGAGAAGAAGAACAGAAGCTGGTGGTGTTTTAGTAATGAAAGTAAACGACCTGTCAGCATAAACCGTGATTTCAACAGGAATAATTAAACCCATGTCATCCTTGGTTCTTTCATTAAAATCCTTACAGAATTGCATAATGTTAACACCATGCTGACCTAGTGCAGGACCTACTGGTGGAGCTGGGTTAGCCTTACCTGCCGGACACTGTAATTTAATGAATCCTATTACTTTTTTTGCCATTTCACGGTTCACCTCCCTTTTTTCTAGATGTGGTTGAGCGGATTATTCATCCTCCCACTTTATAAAAAAGCCAGTGGCTTTAATATACAAATTAAGTTTACAAATCAAACTTTAAATTAAACTTCTTCAAGCTGATCATGATCCAGTTCTACAGGTGTTTCCCTGCCAAACATAGAAATCATAACCCTGAGTTTTCCTCTTTCAGCATCAATTTCCTCTACGCTGCCAACAAAGTTTTCAAAAGGTCCGTCAGTAACTCTGACGCTCTGGCCCAGTTCGTAGTCGATCTTACCTTTAAAGGTGCTTTCGCCCATTTTTCTTAAGATCTTTTGGACTTCATTTTCCATAAGGGGCACAGGTTTACCACCGGTTCCAACAAAGCCAGTTACTCCAGAGGTATTACGAACCAAATACCAGGACTCGTCTGTAAGGACCATTTCGACAATGACATAACTAGGGAAGATACGTTTTTGACTAACTTTTTTCTCTCCGGCCTTCATCTCGACCTGTTCTTCAACAGGAACAATCACCCGAAAGAT
Organism: uncultured Eubacteriales bacterium; assembly: GCA_964622305.1. Classification (GTDB taxonomy): domain Bacteria; phylum Bacillota; class Peptococcia; order Peptococcales; family SKKY01; genus SKKY01. Next base: position 784 of record CAZUPR010000038.1, on the reverse strand, counting down.
TTTATCTCCCATGTCCATAGACTCTATTCTTTTTTCCAAATTGGTCTTAACCTTGTTTTCATAGCCGGCGTAGGTGTGTACTACATACCATGATGGTTCCATAATTAAAAGGGTCCGTTAAAAAGCGAACCCCCACCCCCAATACATTTTACTCTCATATAATAAATCCTAAAATCAAACTTAATACAGAGTCAAAGATCCAAATAATACCACTAACAAACAAAACGGAAGCCACAACAACGATTGAGTAAGTGGTAAGTTCCTTTCTGTTTGGCCAGTGAACTTTTTTCAATTCATTCATGGAAGCTCTCATAAACTTTCTGGTTCTCTCCCAGAAACCTAGCTTCTCGTTATCCTTAGCCATTTTATCACCTTTCTACTTTGCTACTTTGCTGCTCTTTAAATTTCTGCTTATTTTGTTTCTTTGTGAAGGGTATGTGTCTTGCATGTTGGACAATATTTTTTCATTTCAATCCTGTCTGGATTGTTTTTTTTGTTTTTTGTAGTGTTATAGTTTCTGTTCTTGCATTCTGTGCAAGCAATCGTAAAAGCTACTCTCATTGCCGCACCTCCTTAAACTCAGATTATCTATATAAATGATTATATATTTCGCACCCTAAAACTTTAGCATATAGCTGGTCCTCTGTCAACGAAAACTAAGAAAAACCTCCGCTCACTTATTTTAAGCAAGCGAAGGTCTCATTTTTAGTAAAATTTCAATCCAGCCGGTTTTACTCTCTGATGTCAGAAACTACACCAGCGCCAACTGTTCTGCCACCTTCAC
>CAZUPR010000037.1:0-14292 GCA_964622305.1 uncultured Eubacteriales bacterium | reverse complement strand
GGCAAAGAGGGCCGTCTCCTTAAGGCCGTAGGCCAGGATGCCAGACAGGAACTGGAGGGTCTTCTTGGAGCCAGGATTTTTCTGGATCTATGGGTCAAGGTTAAGGATGACTGGAGAAACAAGAATACAAGTCTGATTAATTTTGGTTATGATGGAAGAAATTATTAATTTATCATAAAAAAAAGAGGTGATTCTGTGAATTTAGAAAAGTACATTGACTATACTCTTTTAAAATCCCAGGCCAGTCAAAAGGATATAGAAAAACTTTGTCATGAAGCAGTTATGTGGAATGTAAAGACAGTTTGCGTTAATCCCTGTCATCTTACTCTTTGCAAAAAGATTCTTGAGGGCAGTGAAACCCAGCTATGTACTGTTATAGGTTTCCCTCTGGGGGCCAGCCTGCCGGAAATAAAACTGGCTGAGGCTGAAAGAGCCCTGGCCCTGGGTGCAGATGAACTGGATATGGTTATAAATATCGGGGCTCTTAAGGATGGCAGAGATGATTATGTCCTTTGGGAAATAAATCAGCTGGCCAATCTTTGCAAAATGAAGGGCAAGACTTTAAAAGTTATTATAGAAAGCTCTATACTTACCCGTCAGGAAATAGAAAGAGTCTGCCGTATAATTATGAAAACAGACGCCGATTATATTAAAACTTCCACTGGTTTCGCAGAAGGTGGTGCCAGTATCGAAGATGTCAGGTTAATCAAGGAAGCCACAGGAGGCAGAAAGAAAATCAAGGCCTCAGGTGGTATAAAGGACAGGGAATTTGCCCTGGAATTAATAGGAGCTGGAGCCAGCCGTATTGGGGCAAGTGCTGCCAGGGAGATCCTTTTTCCCTGATTCTTCTCCTGGGATAAAAGGGTGAATAAATTGAAAAATATTAAGACTCAAGGCATAGTTCTAAAGGGAATTAATTATGGGGATTACGACCAAATTCTTACAGTTCTGACCAGGGATTTGGGTAAAATAAAGGTTTTTGCCCGGGGAGTCAGAAGGGGTAAGAGCAAGCTCAGAGGCGGCTCCCAGGTTTTTTCCTATGTAGATTTAGAACTCTTTCAGGGTAAAAATTTTTACAGGATGATTCAAACGGCTAATCTTAAGTCCTTTATAGAAATAAGGGAAGATTATGATAAACTTTTGGCTGCCAGTGAATGGTCTGAAGTTTTAGACCGGATGATTATTGAAGAAGAAAAAGATCAGGAGCTTTTTAGTCTGGCCCTGGCAGGTTTCACCTATCTGGCCTATAAAGAAACTGAAAAAACCCTTCGCTTCTTTGAAGCAAAACTTTTGCATCACCAGGGCCTTTTGGCCCAGGAAACTACTTGTTCCTCCTGTCATGCTCAGGAAGAAATTTTTTTTACTGAATCTGGGGATTGTTTTTGCCCAGGATGTGCTAAAATAAAAGGCAATAATTATTTAGACAAGGGATCCTTAAAAATTCTTTGTTTTTTTATTAAAGAAAGTCCAGAAAATATAGACAGATTGAAGATTAGCGTGGATAATCTTTCTAGGATTAGTAATTTTATTAAAAACCAGATAAGTGCCAGCTTAGGTAAGGAACTTAAGGTTTTTCAAATTTGATTTAATAAGCATGAGGAGGAAGAAAATGAACTTTCAGAATATTATTTTAACCCTCAATGAATTTTGGGGCCAGCAAGGTTGTATAATTCTTCAACCCTATGACTTAGAAAAGGGCGCAGGGACTATGAATCCAGCCACCTTTTTGAAAGCTCTGGGACCAGAACCATGGAAAACTGCTTATGTGGAGCCGTCAAGAAGACCAGCAGATGGCCGCTATGGCGAAAACCCAAACAGGTTGCAACATTACTTTCAGTATCAGGTAATTTTAAAACCTACTCCAGAAAATTTCCAGGAACTTTATTTGCAAAGCTTGGAAAAACTGGGCATTGATCCTCTAAAGCATGATATTCGCTTTGTTGAGGATAACTGGGAGTCACCAACCCTGGGAGCCTGGGGATTGGGCTGGGAAGTTTGGCTGGATGGTATGGAAATAACTCAATTTACATATTTCCAACAGTGTGGTGGTCTGGACTGCAAACCAGTTTCAGGCGAAATTACTTATGGAATAGAAAGAATAGCTATGTTTATCCAAAAGGTAAACAGTGTTTATGATATAGAGTGGGTAGATGGCATCAGCTATGGAGATGTCTACAAGCAAAACGAAGTGGAGTTTTCTCATTACAACTTTGAACTTGCTGATACAGACTTGCTCTTTACCCTCTTTGACAGTTATGAGAAAGAAGCTTTGAGGATTATCGAAAAAGGTTTTGTTCTGCCTGCCTATGATTATGTTCTCAAATGCTCCCATACCTTTAACTTGCTTGATGCCAGGAATGCAATTTCTGTTACAGAAAGAACTGGTTTCATTGCCAGAGTTAGAAACATGGCCAGAGATTGTGCCAAAGCCTATGTAAAACAGAGGGAAGAATTAGGATTCCCCTTGCTGAAAAAGGAGGAAAACTGATGAAGGATTTATTACTGGAAATCGGCAGCGAAGAGATACCAGCGGCCTTTATGCCTTCAGCCTTAAAAGAACTGGAAGAAGAGGCAAAGAAATATTTGCAGGAAAAAAGAATTTCCTTTGAAAAGCTTACTGCTTTGGGTACACCCAGAAGGCTTCTGCTTTTTGCTCAGGGAGTCGCAGAAAAACAAGAAGATGTAGAGGAGCTTGTTAAAGGCCCATCTGTAAAAATAGCCTATGACGAAGAAGGCAACCTGTCCAAGGCTGGAGCAGGTTTTGCCAGAGGTCAGGGGGTTGAGGCTGCTGATCTTCAAGTCAGGGAGCTGGATGGTACTGACTATATTTTCGCCCTAAAAAAACAAAAAGGGGTAGATTCTTTAACCCTCTTTCCTGAAATGTTTATAAAACTTATTGGCGGTCTTTATTTCCCCAAGCCCATGCGCTGGGAAGATTATGAGATTAAATTTGCCAGACCTATTCGCTGGCTTTTAGGCCTTTATGGCGACCAGCCTGTCGATTTTGCCATTGAGGGTTTAAGAAGTGATAATAAAACCAGGGGCCACCGCTTTCTGGGACAGGCTCAAATAGAAGTTAGTGACGTAAATGATTATTTTAAGAAGCTGGAAGAAAACTTTGTTATTGTCAATCAGGACAAGAGAAAGGAAATGATTTTAAACCAGCTTAAAGAACTGGAAGCAAAACACAATTTTGTAATTGGTGAGGATGAAGACCTCCTTGAAGAAGTAATATATCTTTTAGAGTATCCAACTGCTTTAGTGGGAGATTTTGATGAAGACTTCTTAAAAATCCCACAAGAGGCCGTTATCACCCCCATGAAGGAACACCAGAGATATTTTCCAGTTTTTGATAAGGATGGAAAACTTCTTAACCATTTTGTTACAGTAAGAAATGGTAATGATCAGCATCTGGAAACAGTCAAAGCAGGTAATGAAAAGGTTCTGACAGCAAGATTAAAGGATGCTGAGTTCTTCTTTGAAGAAGATAAGAAAATCCCTCTGATTGATTTTACAGAAAGACTTAAGACTGTAGTTTATCAGGAAGAACTGGGTACAATTTATGAAAAAGTTGAAAGAATTGTAAAAAATACAGAAAAAATAGCCCAGAAATTAGACCTGAATCAAGAAAGCAGACAAAGGGCTGGCCGGGCGGCACTTTTGGCAAAAGCGGATTTAGTAACAAATATGGTTTACGAATTCCCAGAGCTTCAAGGTGTCATGGGCCAAAAATATGCCCTTATTTCTGGTGAGGAACCTCTTTTGGCACAGGCTATTTTCGAGCATTATCTGCCAAGATTTGCCGGGGATATTCTGCCAGAAACTATAGAGGGAAAAATTATTTCCCTGGCTGATAAGATGGATACTATAACTGGATCATTTGCAATTGGTTATGAGCCCTCAGGCTCCCAGGACCCTTACGCCTTAAGAAGACAGGCTTTGGGTATCTGTAAGATTATTATTGACAGTCAACTGGATCTTTCTTTAAGAGACTTAATAGATATTTCTGTATCTTCCCTAAAAGACAAAATGGAAGTTAAAGAAGAGGCCCAGGAAAAAATTTACAATTTCTTTGGCCAGAGATTGAGGAATATTCTCAACGAAGAAGGCTTTAGCTATGATGTTATCGAAGCGCTTTTATCAAAAGATTATTCATCCATAGCCAAGCTAGTTAAAAAGGCACAGGCCTTGGCTGCCATTAAAGAGGCTGCAGAATTTTCCGCCCTCCACGCCGGTCTTACCAGAGCCAACAATATCAGTAAAAAATATGAAGCTTCTGAAATTGATGAGAGCCTTCTCAAAGACCCTTACGAGGAAGCACTTTACAAGGCTTATGTAGAAAGCCAGGCTGAAGTTTTAGGACTTATCAAAGAAGATAAGTTTTACGAACTCTTACTTGAACTGGCCTCTTTGGAAAAAGTAATCAACGATTTCTTTGACCATGTTATGGTTATGGCTGAAGATGAAAAAACAAGAAACAACCGGATAGCCCTGGTTAAATCAATTAGTCTTTTAGCTGATGATGTGGGCGATATAACTAAGATAAGTCTTTAAATCCTGCCCCCAAAAAAACAAAGAAAAAACCAGTCACATTCTCTTTCATCTGTGACTGGTTTTTTTATTTTCCTTCTTTTCTTCTATTGGTAACAGTTTCGCCTGCAATGCCCCAGTTGTCAGTATCGACTTCATCGATAACAACAACAGTAGTGTTAGGGTTCTTGTTAAGAACGTCTACCAGAAGTTGAGTGGCTCCTTTAATCAGTTGGGCCTTTTGCTCAGCTGTGGCACCTTCTTTAGTAATTTTAATATTTACGTATGGCACTATGCTTTCCTCCTTTCACCAAATATCAGGGCTAAAACCCCTGCAAAAAGTATTAATGAAGCAAAGATTATTGTTGAGTTATAGTTACCGGTGCTTTTAGTCAGGTAGCCTGCAACAACAGGACCTAAAATTTGTCCGGCAGCATAAAAAAATGTTAATTGTCCAATAATCTTAGTGCTATTTTCAGGATACATAATTTTAGCAGCTGCTATGGTAAGAGTAGTTATACCCATAAAAGTACCACCAAATAACATGGCTCCCAGGAAAGCCCCTATATTATTAGGGAAAATCAAGGGCAGAGAAATACCAAAAATTTGAATTATATAGGCCAGGCGCAGCATGGGAATTTTACCCCAGCGGTTGGCCAGTTTAACCCAGAGCATAGCTGAGGGGGCAGCAGCAAGACCAACAAAGGCCCAGCTCATTGCCGCAGAGTAGGAATCAAAGCCAGGAATATTACTAACAATTGCAACCAGGAAGGTACCACTAATAATATAGCCAATCCCTTCAGCGGTATAAGCAATAGTTAGCCAGCTTAAGGGAATCTGATGTCCTTCTTCCACAGGAGTCTGCTTTTTTTGACCAGGCTGGGCCTGATGGTCACCCTCCAGCCAGAGGAAAACTAGAATCCCCAGAAACAGGGCCATAGAACCTACCCCGTACCAGGCGCCTCTCCAGCCAAGCCTTTCAGCCAGCCAGGGTACACTTATTCCGCCCAGGAAAATCCCACTTCCAACACCGGCATAAAAGAGACCGGTAAGATGAGTCAGTGACTTTTCAGTTAGAAAATCCATAATGATTCCTGAAATAAGAACAAAGGCAAAGCCAGCAGTAAGACCAGCTATAAACCTGAGAAAGTACCAGATGAAATGGTTTTCACTTATCCCCATGAGGATAATAGAAAGGATATTAATAAGGAGAAAGCCTTTAAGGGCTAGTGAACGATCTTTGCCCCAGGCCCAATAAGCTGCCAAAACTGAGCCTAAAAGATAACCTGCGTAGTTTATTGAAGCCAGCCAGCCGGCAAACTGATCCGTAAAACCAAGTTCCAGCTGCATGACCGGAAAGATTGGCGTGTAGGCAAAACGGCTCAGGCCCATGGCAATTAAAAGGGTAAAACTACCGGATAAAATATATTTATGATTTTTACTTAACATCTATCAAGGCCCCTCTGTATTTTATTTTCCTAAAGGTATACAATAATTATAGCTTAAAAGAATTCTTTTAAAAGGAGAATCTCAGATGAGAGTGGGATTTTTTGATTCGGGAATAGGTGGTCTTACTGTTTTAAATGAGGCCTTAAAAGAAAATTACCAGGCTGATTATATTTATTATGCCGATCAGGCTAATGTGCCCTATGGGAATAAATCTAAAGAAGAGGTCAGGGAGCTCCTTATGGAGGCTGCTGATTTTCTTGTCAGTAAGGATATTAATGCCCTGGTGGTAGCCTGTAACACAGCAACCAGCGCCGGAATCGAGGATTTGCGCCAGAAGTTTTCCTTTCCTGTTATAGGCATGGAACCAGCCGTGAAAACAGGGCTCTTAAAAGATCAGAATAAAAAGGTTCTGGTTATGGCAACGGCCCTGACTCTAAAGGAGGATAAATTTAAAAGTCTCTTAAATCAAACCGGAGGCCAGGAGAGAGTCCTTGCTCTTCCCATGCCTAAACTTGTTGACTGGGCTGAGGAGATGGATTTTTCCAGTTCCAGGGTGGAGGCTTATCTTGAGGATTCCCTGCAAGGAATAAATTTTGATGATTATAGCAGCCTGGTTTTGGGCTGTACACATTTTATTTACTATCGGCCACTTTTGGAAAAGCTACTGCCAGCAGGGGTAGAAATAGTTGATGGTAACAAGGGAACCATTAAAAACCTTTTTAAAAAGCTTGAGGGACTGGCTCCAGCTGGGCTTCCTCCAGAAGAGAGCAGACAAATAGAATTTTTTTCCTCAGACAAGAGCCAGGATGCAAAAAAAATGAAAGACTATTTGGACTATCTGAAAAATGAAAAAATATAAAGTTTGACCTTCTTTGACCTATTGACCTTTTCTGACCTTGTGCTATAATTAGTAAGGTAGACTAAGATATAAAAAAAGGAGGTTTTTTATTTGCCAATAGAATACCAGGATTATTACAAAATTTTAGGGGTAGAGAGAAATGCCAGCCAGGATGAAATAAAAAATGCCTATAAAAAAATGGCAAAAAAATACCACCCTGATATAAATAAATCTAAAGATGCAGAAGATAATTTTAAAAAAGTTAATGAGGCTCATGAGGTTCTAAAAGATCCGGAAAAAAGAAAGCTTTACGACCAGTTTGGTGATAATTGGGAGAGTGGGCAAAACTTTGACCCGTCAGACTTTTCTGGTTTTGGCGGTTTTGGTGGCTTTGGCTCTGGTCCAGGCTACAAAACTTACACCTACACCTCTGGTGGTGGAGGCGGATCAGGCTTTAGCGATTTCTTTGAGTCTATTTTTGGTAATTTTTCTGGCTTCCAAAACCAAGGGGCCAGAAGTCAAAGAGAACCGGAAGTATTTAGGAGTAAGGGCTTAGACAGGCAGGCTAAAATGACTTTAACTGTCAAAGAAGCCTACAAGGGTGGCACAAAGACCCTGACTCTTAACGTCCTGGAACCTTTGGGCAATGGCCGCAGCAGTAAAAAGCTAAAAAGGTACCAGGTTAATATTCCTCCAGGCTCCCTGCCAGGCAGCAAATTGAGGTTACGTAATATGGGTGAACCAGGTTTTGGAGGAGGCCCTGCAGGAGACCTTCTAATTGAAATTGCTGTTAATTCAGACAGTAAGTACAGACTTGAAGGAAAAGATATAATTTACAGCCTGGAGATTCCTTTCTATGATGCAATTTTAGGCAGCAAGATGGATGTTGAGGTATTAGATAAGAATATAGAAATTAAGATACCAGCAGGCAGTCAGAGCAATCAAAAACTGCGGATAAAAGGTATGGGAATGCCGGCAAAGGATGGCAAAGGCGACCTTTTCTTTGAAATAAAGGTAGCTGTCCCCAAGGATTTAACTCAGGAAGAAAAAGAATATATCCAGAAGGCAAGAGATATATTCAATAAAAAATAAGGTGGTGGAAATATGAATCTGAATAACTTTACACAGAAATCCCAGGAAGCATTTCAAGAGGCGCAGAATATTGCCCGTTTAAAGAATCACCAGGAACTGGATTTAGAGCACTTGCTTTACGCACTTTTACTGCAAGAAGATGGCCTGGTTCCCAGAATCTTAGAGAAGCTTGATATCTCAAGGGAAAACTTTTTAAAGGCCCTGGAGCTTGAGCTTGCTAAAAAGCCATCAGTGACCTTGTCTGCTGTTGAGGAAGGCAAAATTTATATTTCCGGCAGCATGCAAAAGGTTCTTGCTAAGGCCGAAGAAGAAAAAAAGGCTCTGAAAGATGACTATATCTCAGTAGAACACTTATTTTTAGCAATAATTTCAGAAAGCGAGAAAAATGACCTTAAGAAGATTTTTGACAGCTTTAATCTTGACCGGAAAAGGGTTTTAGAAAGTTTAGCAGGCATCAGGGGTTCTCAAAGAGTAACCACTGACAATCCAGAGGCAACCTATGAGGCTCTTGAGAAGTATGCTCAAAACCTGGTCCAGGCAGTCAGGGACAACAAATTGGATCCGGTCATTGGCCGCGATAATGAAATCAGGCATGTAATCAGAATCCTCTCCAGAAAAACAAAAAACAATCCAGTTCTTATTGGTGAGCCAGGTGTAGGTAAAACTGCCATTGCTGAGGGTTTGGCCCACAGGATTGTTAAGGGAGATGTTCCAGAAGGTCTCAGGGACAAGGAAATTTATTCTCTTGACATGGGTTCATTAATAGCCGGAGCAAAGTTTAGAGGAGAGTTTGAAGAAAGATTAAAGGCAGTCCTTAAAGAAGTAAAGGATGCCAATGGAAGAGTCATATTATTTATAGATGAAATTCATACCATAGTAGGGGCAGGCAAGACCGAGGGGTCCATGGATGCAGGCAATATGCTTAAACCCATGCTGGCCAGAGGGGAGCTTTACTGTATTGGAGCAACTACCCTGGATGAATACAGGAAATATATTGAAAAAGATTCAGCCCTGGAAAGAAGGTTCCAGCCTGTTATGGTTGATGAGCCTACCGTAGAAGACAGTATCTCTATCCTGCGGGGCCTAAAAGAACGCTTTGAGGTTTTCCATGGAGTTAAGATTCAGGACGCGGCTTTGGTAAGTGCAGCTGTCTTTTCCCATCGCTATATCACAGATCGTTTCCTGCCAGACAAGGCTATCGACTTAGTTGATGAAGCCTGTGCCATGATCAGAACTGAGATTGACTCCATGCCGGCTGAACTGGATGATGTTTATCGTAAGATTATGCAGCTGGAAATTGAAGAAGCAGCCCTTAAAAAAGAAAGTGACCCTAAGAGCCTAGAAAGGCTGGAAGGGATAAAGAAAGAACTGGCAGATTTAAAAGACAAAAATGCTGCTATGAAGATGCAGTGGGATAATGAAAAAAATGCTATTAATAATCTGCGCCAGTTAAAGGCAGATTTGGATGATCTGACCTACCAAATAGAAAAAGCCGAGAGAGAATATGATTTAAATAAGGCAGCTGAGTTAAAGTATGGCAAGCTGCCAGCCTTGGAAAAAGAGCTGGCCCAGGAAGAAGAGAAAATTAAAGCCAGCAAATCCGAGAGCTCACTTTTACGTGAAGAGGTCAGCGAAGATGAAATCTTAGAAATCATCTCTCGCTGGACTGGGATTCCTTTGACTAAGTTAGCAGAAAGCGACAGGGAAAAACTTTTACGTATGGACGAGACTCTCAAAGAAAGAGTTATCGGCCAGGATGAGGCTGTGAGCCTGGTTACAGATTCTATAATCCGGGCCAGAGCAGGCATCAAAGACCCCAGAAGACCAATTGGCTCCTTTATCTTCCTGGGGCCGACTGGTGTTGGTAAGACAGAATTAGCTAAAACCCTGGCAGAAGCCCTCTTTGATTCAGAAGAAAATATGGTCAGGATAGACATGAGCGAATATATGGAGAAACACTCAGTATCCAGACTGGTGGGAGCTCCTCCGGGCTATGTAGGCTATGAAGAGGGAGGTCAGCTGACTGAGGCAATCAGACGCAAACCTTACTCAGTTCTCCTTTTGGATGAAATTGAAAAGGCCCACAATGATGTCTTTAATATCCTCCTTCAGGTTCTTGATGATGGCCGTATTACAGACTCTCAAGGCCGGACAGTGGACTTTAAAAACACGGTTATTATAATGACATCCAATCTGGGTTCCCAGTATCTTTTGGAGGGAATAAAGGATGACCGGACTTTTACTGAAGGCACAGAAGACAGGGTTATGCAGGAAATGAGGCTGCATTTTAGGCCTGAGTTTTTAAACAGAGTTGACGATATGGTAATCTTTAAACCTCTAACCAGAAACGAAATATCCAGCATTGTTCATTTGATTCTAAAAGACCTTAACAAGCGTCTGGCAGAAAGAAATATCAAGATAGATTTTACAGAGGAAGCCATAAAGCACGCAGCAGACCAGGGTTATGATCCTGTCTATGGTGCAAGGCCCTTAAAGAGATTTATTCAGCACAGCCTGGAAACCATGCTGGCCAGAAAAATCATTGAAGGAAAGATTAATGACGGTGATTTTGTTACTGTCGATATTGATCAAAATAAATTTACAATTAAGAGACAACCGGATAAATAAATCCGGTTGTCTTTTAATATCTTTTTAGGTAGTATTATAGTATTGATGGGGGAGGGGAGACCAATAGAAACTTTTGTTGCCAGACAACCCATATTTGATAAAAGAATGAGAGTTTGCGGTTATGAACTCCTTTACAGAGGAGATATGCCCAGAGAGACCCTGGAATTTGATGGCGATAAGGCCACCTCAGAAGTAATTCTAAACTCTTTTTACAACTCAGATATAAATAAAATTGTGGGCGATAAGAAAGCCTTTATCAACTTCACTCATAATTTACTGAAAGAAGAAATACCTCACATGCTTTCAAAGGATAAGATAATTATTGAAGTATTGGAGTCAGTAGTTGTTGATGAAGAAATTGTCCAGGCTTGTAAAGATTTAAAGGAAGAGGGCTATATTATTGCCCTTGATGATTTTATTTTTGAAAACTTACAGTTATTTAACCCCATACTTCCATACATAGATATAATTAAAGTCGATTTTGTGCAAACCAAGTTTTGTACAGTCAAGAAATCGATTATGAAAACCCTTTCTAAAAAGAACAAGAGATTTTTGGCTGAAAAGGTTGAGACCCAGGAGGAATACCGTGAAGCACTCAAGCTGGGCTTTGAATTTTTCCAGGGATACTTTTTTGAGAAACCTTATGTGGTTGTAGGAAGAGACCTGGAACCCTATAAATTATCCTTTATGCAGATGATTGCTGAAGTAAATAATACCCAGGATTTTGAAAAAATGGCTCAGATTGTTTCTCATGACCTGGCCCTTAGTTATAAGCTTATGAGACTGGTTAACTCACCCTTTTACGGAAGGGGATCCACCATAAAATCTGCCAGACATGCCTTGGTCATGCTGGGTCTGGATGAAATTAAAAAATGGGTGACCTTGCTTATGTTAAAGGATGCAGGCAAGGATAAGCCAGATGAAATTATGCGCCTCTCTTTAATCAGAGGGAGGTTTGCAGAGAATCTTGCCAGTGATTTTAAGGTTACAGGCAGGGAATCAGAGCTCTTCTTAATGGGACTTTTTTCAACGCTTGATGCTGTCTTAGACAGGCCCCAGGAAGAAATTGCCAGCCTTTTGCCCCTGGAAAAAGACATTCTCCAGGCATATTCCCTTGAAAATGATTCTATTTTTGGTAAAATGTTAAAAGTTATCAAATCTTATGAAAAAGGCCAGTGGTCTGATTCAAATTATATAATTGAAGAATTAGCCTTAGATCAGGCTCTTATAAATAAAAAGTTTTTTGATTCTATTATCTGGGCTGATGAAGTTATGGAAAATATCAGCCGCTGATGGAAGGAGAAGTTGAATTGATAAAGCATAATAAATATTATGATGATAAAGTTCAAAGCCTTGCTTTTAAAAGTGAGAATGGTTACGGAACGGTTGGCGTTATTAAACCCGGCCAGTACCAGTTTGATACCCAGGAGCAAGAAAAGATTTACATTATCTCAGGACTGGCAGAAGTAAAGATACCAGGCGAGGAAGTAATTGAACTAAGAGAAGGCCAGTCAGTGGAAATAGAAGCTAATATGACCTACAATATCAGTGCAAAATCTGATGTGGTTTTTGTTTGCTTTTACAATTAGGGGGAAGAAGAAAAAGAATGAATAAAAAGAAATATTTACTAATTAGTCTGCTCTTCTTTTCTTTGATATTTTTGACAGCCTGTGTTGATGGCCAGGTAGATATTAAAATGAGCGGAGATGGATCTGCAGATTTATCCTATGCAATGGTTATAGATAAAAGAACTTATGATCCCCTTCTTTTGGAAATGTTTTTAGATAAGCTGGAAGAAAATCTTTTTACAGTAGAAACCAGAGACTTAGATGAAATTATTCTGGTTAATGCCAGTGTTTATTTACCCAGATTCAGAACGATTTTTGACCCAACTGTAACCTTAGGCAATGAAGCTGGAAAAATCCCTGTTGATTTTAAGAGGGGCTGGTTCTATTCAGCATACGACATAGATGTTACTTATGATCTGCAAAAAACTTTAGATTTTTTAAAAGAAGAGTTGGATTTAGACCAGCTGAATTTTGGCAATATGGCTTTTTCACTGAGGCTGCCAAGCCCAGCAGTAAGTAATAATGCTGATGAAATAAAAGACAGTGAAAAAACCTATGTATGGAATATAAATAAAGAAGGCATAACTTCTATTAAACTTAAAAGCAAAACCCTAAATACTATTAACTTTATTGTTGCCATAGGAGTTCCTCTCCTGGCTGCCTTTGCCCTTTTTAACAACAGGGAAAAACCAAATAAAGCTAAATCAAAAAAGAAATAAGTAAAAAATTTATCCCCGTATGGTTATCCATGCGGGGATAGTTTATATTGAAAGAGATTATTATTATGTTATAATATTTTAAAAAGTTTTCACCCAGAAAACAAATGTTTTTCTGGAGAGGAAGACAATGAAATGGGGGCTGTTCTTCAAATGGAAAAATTCAAAGTAATTGTATCAGAAACAATGTCAGACGAAGGTCTGGCAGTCTTGGAAGAATTTTTAGAGGTAAGCGATGGCACAAATATGAGCCGTCAGGAATTGCTGGATGTTATTGATCAATATGATGCCTTAATTGTAAGAAGCGCCACTCAGGTAGATGAAGAACTCTTGTCTAAGGCAAGCAATCTTAAAGTTGTTGGCCGGGCAGGTAATGGAATAGACAATATCGTTTTAGACGCAGCAACCAAGTATGGTGTAGTTGTTGCCAACACACCAGAAAGTAACACTGTCTCAGCTGCTGAGCATGCTGTGGCCCTGCTCTTGGCTTCAGCAAGAAATATTCCAGCTGCTGACCGTCAGCTAAAATCAGGAGAATGGGATAGGTCCTATTTTAAAGGAACAGAACTCTTTGGTAAAACCATAGGTGTAATTGGTTTAGGAAAGATTGGATCATTGGTTGCCAGCCGCCTTAAGGCTTTCCAAACAAGAGTTATTGCCTATGATCCATATATCTCCGATGATAGATTTGGCCAATTCGGGGCAGAAAAAGCAGAAACCCTGGAAGAAATTTTAACCCAGTCAGATATAATAACCATTCATACACCACGTACTCCAGAAACAACCAATATGATTGATGAAGCTCAGTTTGAATTGATGAAAAAGGGAGTCCGCCTGGTTAATGATGCCAGAGGGGGTATTATTAATGAAGCTGCCCTCATTAAATATCTTGAAAATGGCAAGGTCAGAAGTGCTGCCCTGGACGTTCATGCAAAAGAGCCCAGTGATAACCATGAACTAATGAGAAGAACAGACGTAGTTGTTACCCCTCATATTGGTGCTGATACAGACGAGGCCCAGGAAAATGTTGGTGTTACTATTGCCAATCAGGTAATTGCTGCCCTTAATGGCGAGGTGGTTGCCAATGCTGTCAACCTGCCAACTCTAAACAGAGAAAATTTGGCTACTTTGAAGCCCTATGTTTTAGCTCTTGAAAAATTTGGTAAAGTTTATTATCAGCTTTTTAATGATGCCATAGAATCAGTTAGCTTAAAGTATTATGGAAGTCTGGCCAAGGAAGATACAGAGATGCTGACTTTGGCTGCTCTAAAAGGGATTTTGGAACCAGTTCTTCTGGACAGGGTTAACTATGTTAATGCCAAACTCATTGCAGAGCAAAGAGGTATGACGGTAACCGAAAAGAAGTATGAAGACAACTATGCAGCCTATAGTGACTTTGCAAAAATATCCATTAAAACAAAAACTGGCAAGTTTTCTATTGCCGGTAATGTAGATGCTAAGGGCGAAGCAA